>NZ_DASYBS010000179.1:0-12618 GCF_036500665.1 Cedecea sp. | reverse complement strand
AATGTCTTAAGACACTCCCCGCTAATTTTAAAGCAAACGGTGCTGAGCACCGTTCTTAATCACCTCGCCAAAACCTACCGAAATATGGTGTTGGTTTATTAGCGCTGATTTATGGGGATCCCTCAGCGCCGAAGCGGGTTTTTTATTTCAGGCGTATAGCACGATTACTCGTCGTTACCGCCCAAGCCTGCGTTCAGCAGCTCTGCCAGGCTGGCAGAAGCGTCTTCAGCAGTCACCTGAGGTGCCGCAGGGATTTCACCCGCTGCACGGCGACGCATACGATCCTGATGGTACGCATAACCGGTACCGGCCGGGATCAGACGACCCACGATAACGTTCTCTTTCAGGCCGCGCAGTTCGTCGCGTTTGCCCGCAACGGCTGCTTCGGTCAGCACTCGAGTGGTCTCCTGGAACGATGCCGCGGAGATGAAGGACTCGGTTGCCAGAGAGGCTTTGGTGATACCCAGCAGATCGCGCATGTAAGTCACGTTGATCTTGCCGTTCGCATCCAGTTCGCGGTTAGCGATCTTAATGCGTGAGTATTCAGCCTGCTCGCCTTCCAGGAAGTCGGAGCTGCCTGCGTTAACGATGGTTGCTTTACGCAGCATCTGACGAACGATAACTTCGATGTGTTTATCGTTAATCTTAACGCCTTGCAGACGGTAAACGTCCTGTACTTCGTTAGTAATATAACGAGTTACAGCGTACACGCCACGCAGACGCAGGATGTCGTGCGGAGACTCTGGACCATCGGAAACTACGTCACCACGTTCAACACGCTCGCCTTCGAACACGTTAAGCTGACGCCATTTCGGAATCATCTCTTCGTACGGCTCGCTACCGTCTACCGGGGTGATAACCAGACGACGTTTCCCTTTGGTTTCTTTACCGAAGGAAATGATGCCGCTGATTTCAGCCAGGATTGCCGGCTCTTTCGGACGACGGGCTTCGAACAGGTCCGCAACGCGTGGCAGACCACCGGTAATATCCTTGGTACCGCCGGATTCCTGAGGAATACGCGCCAGGGTGTCACCGGAGCTGATCTGAATGCCATCTTCCAGCTGAACAATCGCTTTACCCGGCAGGAAGTACTGAGCCGGCATATCGGTGCCAGGGATCAGAACGTCGTTGCCTTTAGCATCAACGATTTTCAGAGCAGGACGCAGGTCTTTACCACCCGCAGTACGCTCAGCGGAATCCAGAACGACCAGAGAAGACAGACCGGTCAGCTCGTCGGTCTGACGAGTAATGGTCTGGCCGTCAATCATGTCAGTGAAGCGGATGAAACCACTTACTTCGGTGATAACCGGCATGGTGTGTGGATCCCAGTTTGCTACGGTTTCACCGCCGGCAACCTGCTCGCCATCACCTTTCGCCATAACAGCACCGTAAGGCACTTTATAGCTCTCTTTGGTACGACCGAATTCGTCGATCAGCTTCAGCTCGGTGTTACGGGAGGTCACAACCAGTTTACCGCTGGAGTTCACAACCGACTTCGCGTTGCTGAGCTTGATGCTACCTTTGTTCTTAACCTGAATGCTGGATTCAGCAGCAGAACGGGATGCCGCACCACCGATGTGGAACGTACGCATCGTCAGCTGTGTACCAGGTTCACCGATGGACTGTGCCGCGATAACCCCGATAGCTTCACCTTTGTTGATGATGTGACCACGTGCCAGGTCGCGACCGTAGCAGTGTGCACACACGCCAAAGTCAGTTTCGCAACCTACTACGGAACGGACTTTCACGCTGTCAACAGAGTTAGCTTCCAGCAGGTCACACCACTGTTCGTGCAGCAGCGTGTTGCGTGGAACCAGGATATCAGCAGTGCCCGGCTTCAGAATGTCTTCAGCAGTCACACGGCCCAGTACGCGGTCACGCAGCGGCTCTTTAACGTCGCCACCCTCGATAACCGGCGTCATGGTGATGCCTTCCAGGGTGCCACAATCGTCTTCAGTGACGACCAGATCCTGGGCAACGTCTACCAGACGACGAGTCAGGTAACCGGAGTTCGCCGTTTTCAGTGCGGTATCCGCCAGACCTTTACGCGCACCGTGAGTGGAGATGAAGTACTGGAGTACGTTCAGACCTTCACGGAAGTTCGCGGTGATTGGCGTTTCGATGATGGAGCCATCTGGCTTAGCCATCAGACCACGCATACCGGCCAGCTGACGAATCTGCGCTGCAGAACCACGCGCACCGGAGTCGGCCATCATGTAGATGCTGTTGAAGGAAACCTGCTGCTCTTCGACGCCGTCACGGTTAATCACGGTTTCAGTTTGCAGGTTATCCATCATCGCTTTGGATACACGATCGTTCGCCGCAGCCCAGATATCGATAACTTTGTTATAGCGTTCGCCCGCGGTAACCAGACCGGACTGGAACTGCTCCTGGATCTCAGCAACTTCAGCTTCCGCTTCGCTGATGATCTCGTGTTTTTTCTCCGGGATGACCATGTCATCAATACCAACGGATGCACCTGAACGCGCTGCATAAGCAAAGCCGGTGTACATCGTCTGGTCCGCAAAAATAACGGTCGGTTTCAGGCCCAGAATACGGTAACAGGTGTTCAGCATCTTAGAGATTGCCTTTTTACCCAGCGCCTGGTTGACGATGGAGAAAGGCAGGCCTTTCGGTACGATCATCCACAGAATCGCACGGCCAACGGTCGTGTCGATCAGGCTGGTTTTCGCAACGAATGTGCCCTGAGCATCTTTTTCGTATTCGGTGATACGCACTTTAACGCGCGCATGCAGAGAGGCCAGGCCAGCGCGATAAATACGCTCAGCTTCTTTAGGGCCAGTCAGCACCATGCCTTCGCCTTTGGCGTTAACACAGTCACGGGTCATGTAGTACAGACCCAATACAACGTCCTGAGAAGGAACGATGATTGGCTCGCCGTTCGCTGGGGACAGGATGTTGTTGGTAGACATCATCAGCGCACGCGCTTCCAGCTGAGCTTCAAGCGTCAGCGGAACGTGTACCGCCATCTGGTCACCATCGAAGTCGGCGTTATAGGCCGCACAAACCAGCGGGTGCAGCTGGATAGCTTTACCTTCGATCAGAACAGGTTCAAATGCCTGGATACCCAAACGGTGCAGAGTTGGTGCACGGTTCAGCAGTACCGGGTGTTCGCGGATAACTTCGTCCAGGATATCCCAAACGACAGCTTCTTCACGCTCAACCATTTTCTTAGCAGCTTTGATGGTGGTCGCGAGGCCACGCAGCTCCAGCTTGCCGTAGATGAACGGTTTGAACAGCTCCAGCGCCATTTTCTTCGGCAGACCGCACTGATGCAGACGCAGGTATGGACCTACGGTGATAACAGAACGACCGGAGTAGTCAACACGTTTACCCAACAGGTTCTGACGGAAACGACCCTGCTTACCTTTGATCATGTCGGCCAAAGATTTCAGAGGACGTTTGTTAGAGCCGGTGATGGCACGACCGCGACGGCCGTTATCCAGCAGGGCATCTACCGCTTCCTGCAGCATACGTTTTTCGTTACGTACGATGATGTCTGGCGCAGCCAGATCCAGCAGACGCTTCAGACGGTTGTTACGGTTGATCACGCGACGGTACAGATCGTTCAGATCTGAAGTTGCGAAACGACCACCGTCCAGCGGTACCAGCGGACGCAAATCTGGCGGCAGAACCGGCAGAACGGTCAGGATCATCCACTCTGGTTTGTTACCAGACTGAACGAACGCTTCCAGCAGCTTGATACGCTTGGTCAGCTTTTTACGTTTGGTTTCAGAGTTGGTTTCGTTCAGCTCTTCGCGCAGAGTTTCACACTCTTGCTCCAGATCCATGCTCTTCAGCAGGGCCTGAATAGCTTCCGCACCCATCTTCGCGTCGAATTCGTCACCGAACTCTTCCAGCGCATCCAGATACTGCTCTTCAGTCAGGATCTGACGACGCTCGAGGTTGGTCATCCCGCCTTCGATCACAACATAAGATTCGAAGTACAGTACGCGCTCGATATCACGCAGCGGCATATCCAGCAGCAGGCCGATACGAGATGGCAGAGACTTCAGGAACCAAATGTGGGCAGTCGGAGAAGCCAGCTCGATGTGACCCATACGCTCACGACGAACTTTAGTCTGGGTAACTTCTACGCCACACTTCTCACAGATAACACCACGGTGTTTCAGGCGCTTGTACTTACCGCACAGGCACTCGTAGTCTTTTACTGGCCCAAAAATACGGGCGCAGAACAGACCGTCACGCTCAGGTTTGAACGTACGGTAGTTGATGGTTTCCGGCTTTTTAACTTCACCGAAAGACCATGAACGGATCATGTCTGGCGAAGCCAGAGCAATTTTGATCGCATCAAACTCTTCGGTTTTAGTTTGCGCTTTCAGAAACTTTAATAAGTCTTTCACGGATTTGCTCCCGTCGGAGTTAGCACTCTGTGATGCCCGGCGTTAGCCGGGCACCCTGGACCTTTTGAGCAACGATTACTCGTCTTCCAGCTCGATGTTGATACCCAGCGAACGGATTTCTTTCAACAGTACGTTGAAGGATTCCGGCATGCCCGGTTCCATCTGATGGTTGCCATCCACGATGTTCTTATACATCTTGGTACGGCCATTCACGTCATCAGACTTAACGGTCAGCATTTCCTGCAGGGTATAGGCAGCGCCATATGCTTCCAGCGCCCACACTTCCATCTCACCGAAGCGCTGACCACCGAACTGAGCCTTACCACCCAGCGGCTGCTGAGTAACCAGGCTGTAAGAACCGGTAGAACGCGCGTGCATCTTGTCATCAACCAGGTGGTTCAGTTTCAGCATGTACATGTAACCTACGGTTACCTGACGCTCAAACTGCTCACCGGTACGGCCGTCGAACAGGGTAATCTGGCCAGAAGATGGCAGACCGCCCAGTTGCAGCAGCTCTTTGATTTCCGACTCTTTTGCACCGTCGAATACCGGAGTAGCAATCGGCATACCTTTTTTCAGGTTTTCAGCCAGGCGCAGCACTTCATCGTCGGTGAAGGTGTTCAGATCAACCTTCTGACGAACGTCTGTACCCAGGTCATACGCTTTCTGGATGAATTCGCGCAGTTTGGCGACTTCCTGCTGCTGTTTCAGCATGGCGTTGATCTTCTCGCCGATGCCTTTTGCAGCCATACCCAGGTGGGTTTCCAGAATCTGACCGATGTTCATACGAGACGGTACGCCCAGCGGGTTCAGTACGATGTCTACCGGCGTGCCGTTTTCATCGTATGGCATATCTTCGATCGGGTTGATCTTGGAGATAACACCTTTGTTCCCGTGACGACCTGCCATCTTGTCACCAGGCTGGATCTGACGTTTAACGGCCAGATACACTTTCACGATTTTCAGCACGCCAGGTGCCAGGTCATCGCCCTGAGTGATTTTGCGGCGCTTGGCTTCAAGTTTCTTCTCAAACTCGTGCTTCAGCTCGTCGTACTGCTCTGCCAGCTGCTCCAGCTGGTTTTGCTTATCTTCGTCGGTCAGACCCAGTTCCAGCCAGCGATCGCGTGGCAGTTTGTCGAGCTTGTCAGCTTCAACGCCACCGGCAACCAGCACAGCATAGATACGGCTAAACAGACCAGCTTCGAGGATCTGCAGTTCTTCGGACAGGTCTTTCTTAGCCTGCTTCAGCTGCATCTCTTCGATTTCCAGCGCACGTTTGTCTTTTTCCACGCCATCGCGGGTGAAGACCTGAACGTCGATGACGGTACCGGACACGCCGTTTGGTACGCGCAGGGAAGAGTCTTTAACGTCAGACGCTTTCTCGCCGAAGATAGCGCGCAGCAGTTTCTCTTCTGGCGTCAGCTGGGTTTCACCTTTCGGCGTTACCTTACCAACCAGAATGTCACCACCGGTCACTTCGGCACCGATATAAACGATACCGGATTCATCCAGCTTGGAGAGCGCAGCTTCACCCACGTTAGGGATGTCGGCGGTGATCTCTTCTGGCCCCAGCTTGGTGTCACGAGACACACAGGCCAGTTCCTGGATGTGAATAGTCGTGAAACGATCTTCCTGAACCACACGCTCGGAGACAAGGATGGAGTCTTCGAAGTTGTAACCGTTCCACGGCATGAACGCTACGCGCATGTTCTGGCCAAGCGCCAGTTCACCGAGGTCGGTAGACGGACCGTCTGCCAGCACGTCGCCACGTTCGATTGGCTCACCCAGGGACACGCACGGCATCTGGTTGATGCAGGTGTTCTGGTTAGAACGGGTGTACTTGGTCAGGTTGTAGATGTCGATACCCGCTTCGCCCGGATACATCTCGTCTTCGTTAACTTTGATAACGATACGGGAAGCATCAACGTACTGAACGGTACCGCCACGTTTGGCTACGGCTGTAACGCCGGAGTCAACGGCTACAGCACGCTCCATACCGGTACCAACCAGCGGCTTATCAGCGCGCAGAGTTGGAACCGCCTGACGTTGCATGTTCGCACCCATCAATGCACGGTTGGCGTCATCGTGTTCCAGGAACGGGATCAGGGACGCACCGACGGAAACCACCTGCTGGGTGGAAACGTCCATGTAGTCAACCTGGTCGTTGCTGAACAAGCTGGATTCGCCTTTGCTACGGCAGGTAACCAGGTCGTCTACGAAACGGCCTTCTTCGTTCAGGTTGGTGTTCGCCTGAGCGATAACGTAGTTACCTTCTTCGATAGCAGACAGGTAATGAATTTCGTCGGTCACAACACCGTCAACAACGCGACGATACGGAGTCTCAAGGAAGCCGTATTCGTTAGTCTGTGCGTACACGGACAGGGAGTTGATCAGGCCGATGTTTGGACCTTCTGGGGTTTCGATTGGACACACACGACCGTAGTGGGTTGGGTGTACGTCACGTACCTCGAAGCCCGCACGCTCACGGGTCAGACCGCCCGGGCCCAACGCGGAGATACGACGTTTGTGCGTGATCTCGGACAGCGGGTTGTTCTGGTCCATGAACTGAGACAGCTGGCTGGAACCGAAGAACTCTTTCACCGCGGCAGAGATAGGCTTGGCGTTGATCATGTCCTGAGGCATCAGGGTATCCAGATCGCCCAGGGACAGACGCTCTTTCACCGCACGCTCAACACGTACCAGGCCAACGCGGAACTGGTTTTCCGCCATTTCGCCTACGGAACGGATACGACGGTTGCCGAGGTGGTCGATATCATCCACTTCGCCCTGGCCGTTACGAATACCGATCAGCTTGCGCATCACTTCGATGATGTCATCTTTGCTCAGGATACCGGAGCCTTCGATTTCATCACGCAGCAGAGAACGGTTGAACTTCATACGACCAACCGCGGACAGATCGTAGCGGTCTTCGGAGAAGAACAGGTTCTCGAACAGGCTTTCCGCTGCTTCACGCGTTGGTGGCTCACCAGGACGCATCATACGGTAGATTTCAACCAGCGCGCTCAGGCGGTCATTGGTTGGATCGACGCGTACGGTCTCGGAGATGTATGCACCATGATCAAGATCGTTGGTGAACAGCGTTTCGATGCGCTTGTGGCCTGACTGGCTCAGTTTAGCCAGCAGATCCAAAGACAGCTCCATGTTCGCCGGGCAAATCAGTTCGCCGGTCGATGCATCAACATAGTCTTTAGCCGCAACTTTACCCGCGATGTACTCAACCGGAACTTCGATATGCTTGATATCGTCTTTTTCCAGCTGGCGAATGTGGCGCGCGGTAATACGGCGGCCCTTTTCAACGTACACTTTGCCGTCAGCTTCGATGTCGAAGGATGCGGTCTCGCCACGAAGGCGTTCCGGCACCAGTTCCATCTGCAGCTTGTTGTCACGGATTTCGAAATTAACTTTCTCAAAGAACAGGTCAAGGATCTGCTCAGTGGTGTAGTTCAATGCGCGCAGGATGATAGTCGCAGGCAGTTTGCGGCGACGGTCAATACGCACGAACAGGTTATCTTTCGGGTCGAATTCGAAGTCCAGCCAGGAACCACGGTAAGGAATGATACGTGCGTTATACAGTACCTTCCCTGAAGAGTGGGTTTTACCTTTGTCACTGTCGAAGAACACGCCCGGGCTACGGTGCAACTGAGAAACGATTACGCGCTCAGTACCGTTGATAACGAAAGTCCCGTTGTCGGTCATGAGCGGAATTTCGCCCATGTAGACTTCTTGTTCTTTAATGTCTTTTACGGTGCCTTCCGGCGCTTCGCGCTCGTAGATCACCAGACGCAGTTTTACACGCAGCGGAGCAGAATACGTCACGCCACGGATTTGACATTCTTTAACGTCAAATACAGGTTCGCCCAGACGATAGCTAACATACTGCAGCTCAGAATTGCCGCTGTAGCTTGCAATCGGGAATACGGAGCGGAAAGCCGCTTCCAGACCGTACTGTCCTTCGGGATCTTGCTCGATGAACTTCTGGAACGAGTCAAGCTGGATAGAAAGGAGATAAGGAATGTCCAGTACTTGCGGACGCTTTCCAAAATCCTTACGAATACGTTTTTTCTCGGTATAGGAGTAAACCATTAGGGTTCCTCAGCTCGCTGACAAGTCGACCCATCTGCCCGTCGAAAGGGGCAGTTTATGCAACACTATTTTGTGGACCGGAAAGTGGAACACTTCCCGCAATACCTGTTTCTATCACTCTTAAACCATTTCATTACGCTTTACGCCGGAACTCCCGGTGTAGAAAGTCGCAGTATATTAAGGCGTCGATAGAGACATGCATTGAATGGAAACCAGCAGTCAAACAGTGTGAAACACTACTGGTACCCTACAGCGCAAAAAGGCTGGTGACTAAAAAGTCACCAGCCATCAGCCTAATTACTTAGGCTGCAACCGGAAGGGTTGGCTTATTTAACTTCAACTTCAGCGCCAGCTTCTTCCAGAGATTTTTTCAGAGCTTCAGCGTCGTCTTTGCTCACGCCTTCTTTCAGCGCAGCTGGTGCAGACTCAACCTGGTCTTTAGCTTCTTTCAGACCCAGGCCAGTTGCGCCACGAACTGCTTTGATTACGGCAACTTTGTTAGCGCCAGCAGCTTTCAGAATAACGTCGAACTCAGTTTTCTCTTCAGCAGCTTCAGCTGGGCCAGCAGCAACAGCTACAGCAGCAGCAGCAGAAACACCGAATTTTTCTTCCATTGCAGAGATCAGCTCTACAACGTCCATTACGGACATAGCGGATACTGCTTCAATGATTTGATCTTTAGTGATAGACATTTAAATTGTTCCTGAATATCAGAATAAGTTTATACGTAAGCGAATACTTGATAAAGACAACTGCGATTAAGCAGCTTCTTTTGCATCGCGTACAGCAGCCAGAGTACGAACCAGTTTGCCAGCCGAAGCTTCTTTCATGGTTGCCATCAGGCGTGCAATTGCTTCTTCGTAGGTCGGCAGAGTTGCCAGGCGGTCGATTTGCGACGCCGGGATCAGCTCACCTTCAAAGGCAGCGGCTTTGACCTCAAATTTTGCATTCGCTTTAGCGAAATCTTTGAACAGACGAGCAGCAGCGCCCGGGTGTTCCATAGAATATGCAATCAGGGTCGGACCAACGAACGCGTCTTTCAGGCACTCAAACTGAGTACCCTCAACAACACGGCGCAGCAAGGTGTTGCGAACAACACGCATGTAAACGCCGGCTTCGCGACCTGCTTTACGCAGTTCGGTCATTTTGTCTACAGTAACGCCACGGGAATCCGCAACTACTGCAGACAGCGCGCCTTTGGCTACTTCGCTGACTTCAGCAACAATCGCTTGTTTGTCTTGAAGATTTAAAGCCATTAGCTTTTGCTCCTGGGTTTTAGCCGGGACATAACGTCCCGAAACTCACTTCGCACTTAACCACAATGGAAAAGCGCGTCTACATACGGTGAGCAGAAACAAGCTAAAGACTATCTAAAAATATTCTTCAGGTTCTGTCACCGTCTACGCAGGGAATTAAGTCTCTTGCGAAACACCTGCGGTCTTGGACGGAGGCCTGGATAAGGCCAGGCTCCAACCGAAAATTCTTTGTGTCCTGTATAAACAGAACAACGGGCGTAAGATAATAGACTAATCTTTCGCCCGCGTAAAGGCGATTATTAGTTCGCCACTGCGTTCAGACCAGCCTGGTCAACCGCAACACCTGCACCCATGGTGGTAGAGATGCTAACTTTCTTGATGTACACGCCTTTCGCCTGAGATGGTTTTGCTTTTTTCAGCGCAACCAGCAGAGATTCCAGGTTTTCTTTCAGTTTGTCAGCGTCAAAGTCCACTTTACCGATGGTGGTGTGGATGATGCCGTTTTTGTCGTTGCGGTAACGAACCTGACCCGCTTTAGCATTTTTAACTGCTTCAGCAACGTTAGGGGTTACGGTACCCACTTTCGGGTTTGGCATCAGGCCGCGTGGACCCAGAACCTGGCCCAGCTGGCCAACAACGCGCATTGCATCCGGAGATGCGATAACAACGTCGAAGTTCATTTCGCCTTTCTTGATCTGGTCAGCCAGATCTTCCATACCTACCAGCTCTGCGCCAGCAGCTTTAGCTGCTTCAGCGTTAGGACCCTGGGCAAATACGGCTACGCGAACGGAGCGGCCAGTACCGTGCGGCAGTACAGTTGCACCACGTACGTTCTGGTCAGATTTACGAGCGTCGATGCCGAGGTTAACGGCAACGTCAACGCTTTCTACGAATTTAGCAGTGGCCAGCTCTTTCAGCAGAGCGATAGCTTCGTTGATGTCATACTGCTTAGTTGCATCAACTTTGTCACGGATCACGGACATGCGCTTGGTCAGTTTAGCCATTTCTTAGTCCTCCACTACCAGGCCCATGGAACGTGCAGTACCTTCAATGGAGCGAGTCATCGCTTCAATGTCGGAACCAGTCATGTCGGCAGCTTTGGTCTGCGCGATTTCCTGCAGCTGAGCGCGGGAAACTTTACCCACTTTGTCTTTGTTCGGCTTACCGGAACCAGACTTGATACCAGCCGCTTTCTTCAGCAGAACTGCTGCTGGAGGGGTTTTGGTAACGAAAGTGAAAGAACGGTCAGCGTAAACGGTAATAACAACCGGGATTGGCAGACCTTTTTCCAGGGATTCAGTTTTTGCGTTGAACGCTTTACAGAATTCCATGATGTTAACACCCTGCTGACCCAGAGCTGGACCAACTGGTGGACTTGGGTTCGCCATACCAGCTGCAACCTGCAGCTTGACGTAGGCTTGTACTTTCTTAGCCATTCTAAAATCCTCTGATTGGGTAATAGCGCCTCAAGAAGGCTCCCCGTGAATAAAACGTTTTATGTGTACAAGACACATAAAAACAAAAGGCGCGAAATTGTATGTCAATTTCGCGCCCTGTGCAATGAATAATCGCTGCTTAAACGATCAAATTATTAGGCTTTCTCGACCTGAGCAAAATCCAGTTCAACCGGTGTTGCACGACCAAAGATTGATACGGAAACCTTGAGGCGGCTCTTCTCGTAATCCACTTCTTCGACCACACCGTTGAAGTCTGCAAACGGGCCGTCGTTAACACGGACCATTTCACCCGGCTCGAACAACGTTTTCGGACGCGGTTTGTCACCAACCTGCTGCAGGCGGTTCATGATCGCATCCACTTCTTTATCGCTGATAGGCGCAGGACGATCGGAAGTACCACCGATGAAACCCATTACGCGTGGAACGCTACGCACCAGGTGCCAGCTTGCATCGTTCATCACCATCTGGACCAGAACATAGCCAGGGAAGAATTTACGTTCGCTTTTACGACGCTGGCCGCCACGGATTTCAACAACCTCTTCGGTTGGAACCATCACTTCGCCAAACAGCTCTTCCATGTTATGGAGTTTGATATGCTCGCGTAGCGAAGTCGCTACACGACCTTCAAAACCGGAAAACGCCTGAACGACGTACCAACGCTTTTTAGGGGCTTCAGACATCTCAGAACCTCAGGCCAGTAATAAAAGATACCAGGCGGACCAGAATACCATCCAGCCCCCACAAAATCAGTGACATCACAGCGGTAACCGCTGCCACGATTAAAGTGGTGTGCAGAGTTTCCTGGCGAGTAGGCCAAATAACCTTACGTACTTCAGTTCTCGCTTCACGAGCGAAGGCCACGGTTGCTTTGCCTTTTACCGTCAGCAGCGCAACACCACCTGCCGCCGCAATCAGAATTACCACAGCCAGTGCACGAAGCGGCAGAGTGATATCACGATAAATGTAGTTGCCCACGATTGCCACGAGCAGCAAAACGACTACTGCCAGCCACTTCATCGCTTCGAGGCCACGCCCGCTCCCTTGAGCTTCGGTATTCGCACTCATAAACCAACCTGTCACAATAAATCAGACAAACATTTTTGCCCCGCGCAGGCGAGGCAAACCAAACCGAATTGCTCTTTTCAGGCGCTATCCGGCATAAACGCCATCTTCAGAGCCTGTCTCAGCAATGATTATCGGTAAAAAATCACTGATGAGCCAGGTTCTGGTTCGAAAGCGTACAAAAAGGGCATCAAATGATGCCCTTTTCTTGCGCATTGCGTCAAATGTTATCAGCGATTAAGCGATAACTTTAGCAACAACGCCCGCGCCAACGGTACGGCCGCCTTCACGGATTGCGAAACGCAGGCCGTCATCCATCGCGATTGGGTGGATCAGGGTAACAACCATTTTGAT
>NZ_DASYBS010000178.1:0-13044 GCF_036500665.1 Cedecea sp. | reverse complement strand
CAACAAACGGTTACTGGAACGGCTGGGTCATATCCCACCGGCAGAAGCGGAAAAGGCCTGGTACGCTTCCATCGGGAATAAGGATCTGGCAGCCTGAGTTCACAGACAAAACACTCTCCCGGAAAACCGGGGCGGTTCAATCCGGACAAAAAGGTCATCTCCCTGGCGCATAATTCCGGTAGTGCGGTCCAGTCCCGCCCCGGACAGCGGTTTCGTATGCTGATAAAAGCTTTCAGCCATATCACGCAGAAACAGGTTCGGCTCCACGGTCCAGCCCCCTCCCGTGGTATCAGGAATAACTTTCATGGGCGGATAACCTGGATGCGTTAGCGTCTTCGGCCATGTCTCCTCGACCGGAAAGTCGTGCCAGCGGACAATGTATCGTCGTGAGGCTTCCACTGGATCTCCGTTGTTCTGGTCGGTTTTGCGGGAGCGGACATTGAAAACACCTTCTTTCTCACCCTGTGTCAGGGGCCAGTCCCCAACTATCACATTATCCTTTTCACCGGGCTGCAGGGCATACACAGGGAGGTTCACCTGACTGACGTGCTCAAATTTCAGTTTACCGTCTCTCTGTCTGGTCAGAATATGCTGGGTAGAGGTATCCGATATGATCTGATTCTGCTCTGTACGGAATGGCTCTGAGGAGTCAGAAGACACCGGCCTCTGAACGGGCCGGCGAACGATATGTGGTGAAAAGGCGGGAGTACGGTCACTGTCCGTGCGAACAACAGTAGAGTCAGAAGTACGGGCAGAATTAATGAGGGTCATATTTGGCTCCGGATGAGAGGAAATGCAAAGGGAGGTTAAGGAAAGGTAGCTATTAAGTATTTAGTGTGTTAGCGACCGAAAAGGTTTCCCGCGTCTGGTTTTTGAATGCCGCAAAGCGGCATGGAGGTGCCCTCAGAAGTCGAATAGTCTACCCCAGGTTAATGGCACCGGGACCCGGCGCAGCCGGTTACTTTATTGATAGATTCCACCAATCCATCCCTTCCCCTGCCAGACCAAAACCTACTCAAAGCGATACAGAAGTTTTTGTGCGCTGTCGGAGTGGTCTCGACAAGGCGTAGCCGCAGTCGGGGCGTATCTCCGCGTTAGCGGGCCGTGAGGGCCGCTTACGGGCGTGTTACTTAATACGTTCAGCGACACTACTTACAGCGACTCAGAATCTAGTTACAACATCCATCATTAAAAGCGACGTTGTTCCGGCCCTTCGGGCCGGGGCGGCCTCGCTTTTCAGTGGTGGGGAAGATGATGAGATTTCAGCCGGGCACGAGGCTGGTTTTCCGGAACTGGATGCTGAGTGTTGTAACTAAAGATACGGGATTGCCGTGGGGGCCGTCGCACAGCGACGGGAGCAACCTTCGGTAGTTTCTGTATCTTGCCGCGAATACTGTTTCTTTGTGTACATGGGGCAGCCGCGATATCTTCCCCGAGCGAAGCGAGGGGGGCTACCTTCGAGTGTCAGTTTGTCTGACACGAAGATTACCCCCTTTCTGAAGGGCTTGTTTAGTTCAGAAATAACGTTCGAATTTAATTGCTTTTACGGATGGGTTTTCGAAGTTAATGACGTTATGACATCAGGGTTCGAAGTTAATGTGACAAAGACTGTTCTTCAGGTGTGTGTGATGAATACCCCGGTGTATGGAATGGGTCCGGATACCGGCTGAGAGGTGCGTGAGAGGGATAAAGTGGCGGGTTTGTGTGCAATTTTCTGAATGACAGGCAGGGGGCATCCCCGCGCGGACGCGGTGCATTTTAAAATGGGCATAGTGTGGGATGTTGGGAGTTAGAGTGCTCCGGCTTTCTCGAGGAGTCGCCGGTAGTACTGCTCTGGGTCACTGACCTTCAGCTCAGGGTGAGCCTGCTGCACCGCCTGCTCAAGTTCGCGTACGCGGTACATCGGCGCTTCAGGGCCAGTGGACCAGCGAACCCAGGCCTGCCAGTGACGGCCGCCGGAAGACGGTGTTGCTGATTTTTTGATTCTGCGCTCAAGATTTTCCAGCTGAGAACCGAGGCTGTCCATCACCTGCCGTTTCTCCGCCGCCAGGTCCGGACTCACCACCTGGCGCTTTATCTGGCGCAGCCGGTTTCGCAGGGAGTGGCTCCGCTCAATGTCGATGCCCATTCTGGCCATCTTCAGCAGGTGACGCTCACGCAGCGACTGCGTCAGGCCCCGGGCGATAGCCCACTGGCGGTACTGATGCAACCAGTGACGGATTTCTTCCACGCCGATACCCCGGGACGTGAAGAACGTCTCCGTCAGAAAAATACGCATCGGTTTGAACTGTCCGGAGTCCGTATCCCGGGCGCGGTGCACAACAAGATACTCCAGCTCCTCCATCACTCGCAGCGCATGGAGCAGGACGTCATAGGCCTGCCGGCCGTTATCATAGCGGTGCAGCACCCCCATGCGACGGGCCAGCTCCTCAACCGGCATCATCACCTCGAACATGTACTCGCTGTCCGGATTGCAGTCACAGTTAGCCGCAAGCGTAAGCGACAACGCCGTCAGTGCCTCCCGGCTTTCCTGCCGGGTGGAGACCCGCATCGGTGCCGGCTGGAAAGTTTTGTCAAACATGCGCGACCACGGAGTGTAACCCCGCTGGCGCAGGGCGATAAGCGCAGTATTACGATTCCAGTCATGGTTGCGCAGACGAGCCACAACCTTCGAAGCCATGCCACGCGGGCCATTACCCGTAAACGCAGGCTGGTGATTTCGGTGGGTTTTGGACAATCCTTTGCGCAGACGATTCGCTTCGCCACGTCGGGAAGGGTGATACTGAGGGGCGGGACTCGCCCGCAGATTAACGATCTGATTAGCCACCCCTTCCTGCGCTTATGTTGCACGGAAGGAGTAAAGCGCACAGAAGGTATTGCAGTTTTCTGAGCATGCGCATATACTCCCTGCATAGAGCAACAGCTTCTATGCAGTTTTAGGTAGGCCCCGATTAATCTTCTCTTCCGCCAAGTTGATAAAGATTATCGGGGTTTCGTTTTTTCTGGCTCCGGGTAAAAGCACCTCATCAGAACCAGTTCCCTGCCACCTTGCGGCGTGGCTCACCAAGAATTCTCTCAAACGATCAGTAATCTAACACTCACCGGCTTAACAGGCAAGAATGTGAAAGGTTCACATTTTTTCCCTGCGACGTTCAGTCTCAATCTGAATGAGTTTTTCTATCATTTCCCCCTGAGTTAACCCCTCTTGCTCGCATAATTGCAAAAGCTGATCTTTCATCGGGTTTCGGATAAATACATTCACTTCTTTATGAGTTTCACGTTTACGTGCAATCGCGGCCAACTGTCTTTCTGTCGCTGACATTGGATTACCTTTGCGATAGGCACGTTTTTCTTTCGATGAGGAAGTTGCTGCATTTACGGCTTGCGACATATCTGCCTCCCCAAGGATCAAAAAAAGGATCGTCCCGCAGAGAGTACTACAGAATCGTTAAATCAGCGACTTAACTTTTATCGAAAAGGTGATCTGTGTTGGCGCACGGATCCCCCCCTCTCAGTGAGAGGCCACCTGTACGCCGTTATTAGTAGGTCGATTGCCAGTCCGCTCCCATTTCCCAGCGGAACTGCCAGTGAGACAGATACTGGCTGGCGATGGCTGGCACAAAGCGCATCACCACCACGTTCTCCGAATTTTTTCTCGCTCCTGCTCTGCTGAAGTTATAGCTGCCTGACTCAACGGTATGATTATCAACAATTAAAATCTTATCGTGCTGAACAGGGAAACGGCTGCTTGTCCTCAGCGGAATACCAGCATTCACAATCAGATTCATTGCCGCGATGCTGACCCTGTTGCGGTTGCCTTTCTCGTCGATAACGATTTTTACATCCACGCCCCGCTGATGCGCGGCAATAAGCGCTTTCATCACGTCCGGATCGGTGAAGGAATAGGCCATCATCCGGATACTTTGCTGTGCGGAACCGATGGTATTCAGCACCAGAAAGCGACCTGTCCCTTCAGGAGAAAAGCCCACCTGAATATTCGGAGCCGTCGATATCCCCGCGTCAGCGGGGAAGGGCAGAGAAGAAAGCAGGGGAAGACAAAGAAAGCTGGCTCTGACCAGTTTTCCGCATGGAAATAACATCATATTGATTCCTTTTAATTTTTCACAGGGACGCCGGAAGCGGGTAAAACGTGCTTTTATCCGCTTCCGGCGTTGATAAACTGAGCGCAGCGAAGGTGGTGACACAGCTCCCGACCGGGGAAGCAATGTGCTTCTGTTCCGCGTTCCGCGCGACAAAAATGGAGTGGAATTGTTTGACCGTCTTTAATCAGCAACGCCCGACTAAAGAACTGATGCATCTGGAATGGTGTCTGTGCTGGTAGCAATAAAACTTTCAGAAAGAAAATCTGTCAGTACGTGGAGACCCGTCTGTTCCGCCCACCCGGCGCGACTACCCGTGTTCAGGGTAAGCCTGCGCCAGAGCGGGCACGCCACGCCCCATAAGAACGCTCTCCTGGCTCAAACGATCGACCGCCCGGCTAAATGGCTGATGGCCATAACCTAATAGAAACGGGATGCGGGCAGCAGATCCGTCATAAATCACACCTGGATATATTCATACAATAACTATACCTTGGTGCAGTAAATCCTTCCTTTGTGTTGGGTCTCTGACCACCTCTCCGGTGAACATACGGGCACGGAGAGGTTTTTTTTCAGGTTTACAGTTAGCTACATAACCGAAAGCGAGCTCAATCGTTTCATTGATGTGGGGGCTTTCAGAAAAACAGGCTGGCACCGGCATTTGTTCAGTGCAGGACAGGGACATCACCGGCACAACAATGTTTGTACTTCCGCCCGCTGCCACACGGACAAGGATCATTTCTGCCGGTTTTCCTGGATACACGCCCTCGCTCCGGACGGGAAAAAGCCGGGATACCTTCCTGCCTGAAAACGGTAAAGTAACGGTATAAAAAGGTCAGACTGACCGCGATATCCTGAAGCAAATCCGCACGCATCTCCCCGGAGATAGCCGGAGGGCGAACATCCAGGTCCGGGTCATGCTCATGATGCAGCATCATCACCGGCATCAAATAACGGAGATGTTCGTCACTGTTGATCAGCGCCTGCCAGTACCCGGGAAACAACTGCATGCCCTGCACAAAACCATGTGCCCAGTCGTTTCCGCTGGCCACACCGTTATCATCTTCAAAAAATACCGGAGGATACACCTCATCTCTCTTCAGAGAGTCGGCCAGAGCATCCGCTATCGTGTTCCAGTGCCGGATAATCAACCCGATGATATCCCTCGCCACTTTTTCATTTCTAAAAACGTAATCCTCTCCCAGAATGAAAGGCAGCGTCTGGCCAGGCAGTATTGTTTCCGGGCAGCAAATTAAGGCAGCCAGAAAACCATCCATCATTTCAATATTCATCGCTGACGGCCCGACGCTTTCAAGAAAGCGATCCAACCGGTTGAGTTCCCGCTCGCTTAACGGCTGCTGCCGTTGTTTTTTTACCATCTGCTCTCTTCCTTTTATTGATTACGCAACGGCATCATTTTCATATGCCAGATCCTTATGCAGCAAATACAACAGCAGAGATATGCGCCTGTCGGTTCGCTTCCGCGTATCCGGAGCACAGCGTATACAATTACCTTTCCCGTTAAAACAGTCGATAACCCGCATCGGGCGACATTGTCCGGAATACGCCGGTAACTGGTAGCCGGAGTAGGACGCCCTTTGACAGAAGTACACCAGGCTCATTCAGGTAGCGTCTGAATACATTTACATCAGAGCTATGCTTTTGTATAGTTCCTGCGCGTTCATAATAACAACTTCGTGTCGTACCACTGTCCGCCTCTCCGAACTTCCACAAGGTACGGAGAGGTTTTTTCATCCCTCTCCGTCACCGTTAGTGTTCCGTGAGCTTTATTCCGGCCGTTCGGGCTATAGCCGTCTGAATGCTCCCCTGGCCGGTCACGCCCGGTATCACCGTGGTATTTACGTCAGTGGCCTCCTTCGCAGGAATAATCACCCGCGCCGGCGTGCCCCTTAGTCCCGGCTGCCGTGTCAGTGCGTTAGTCTGCTCTGGCATGAAGAGTAATGGTTCGGTCGGATTCAGGTTGGTGCTGAGGGGGGGCAGCGGAGCTCGTCGCGACGACGGACGTCACTGGGCGGTGGTCAGGAAGACCACCACCAGGGTGAAAATCAGCGAATACCGCCTGCAGCTTTCTGGATAGCGGCGTTCAGAGTTACGCCGTCAGTGAAGCCAGGGATAACGGTTACATTGTCCACGCTGGCACCACTGGACGGCATGACCACCAGGGCTGGCGTGCCGCTGAAGCCCAGCTGCTGTGCCAGTGCACCGATACCCGCAAGCGAGCCCTGAACATCCGGCGCGGTTTTCACATCAAGCTTCACGGCTTTTGCGGCCGCGCTGATATCAGCATCGGTCAGCTTGCCCTCGTTGTGACCAGTGGCGTAAATCGCGTTGTGATAGTGAAGGTAAGCATCGGCCCCCTTCTGCTTCCAGACCTGCAGCCCGGTTTTCGCCGCGCTCAGCGACGCCGGCCAGCGCTGGCCAAATATCGGGAATTCCTTAAACACGAATCGTACGCCCGGGTTGGCCTTTATCACCTTCTCCAGCTCCGGTGCCAGGCGGGCACAGTAGATGCACTGGTAATCAAAGAACTCGACGACCGTCACTTTCGCATCCGCGGGACCATATGACGGCGTGCCTTTATCGTTCAGCAACGCGGCCTGATGCTGAATCACGGCAGCCTTCATCGCCTGCTGCTGCTTTTCCTGCTGCTGTGCCTGCAGTTTCTGACTGACCTCAACCAGTATCTCAGGATGAGCAATCAGATAGTCCTTCGCGATTTCACCAATGCGGGCCTCCTGCTCCGGAGTAAAGACAGGTGTGGCTTTCTCCGCCGCATTTGCCATACCGGACAACAGAGCGCTGGTCATCAGCACCGCCAGTGCGGTGCGCTTTACTGTTAACATATCAGGGTTCCTTATTTTCAGTCCAGGTGACGGCCTTTGCCGCCTGTTTCTTCAGTTTGTCTGCCCTCCCACGCAAGCTTTGCCGTGGCTGCGCGTTCACGCTCAGGCGGAATGAGTGATTCAACGGAGCCGTCCGCGTCACCGTTTTCAGGCTACGGCGTATTACTTTATGCGACAACGGCAGCCCCCGGCGTTCTGCATCGGCAAAGAGCTGTTCCATTACCCCTGTAGCCAGCGGGCACAGCCGACCGCCAGCGAACAGACCCGGCCAGTGTGTACTCAGCGTCTGCACGGCATCCGCCGGACACATCAGTCGTGGCAAACGACCGGCCGCGTATTTTTCTTCGGGGACGAGGGTGTCACCTTCACCGCCTTTTGGGGTGGGGGCGCAGGCTGCTTTTTTTCCTTTGTCTTTTTGGGTTGCACGTTGCCCGGCTGAGGCATCCGGGGAGCGGGCGGTCGGTCATCCGCCAGCGGCTTTTTATTGCGTTTCGGCCCGGTGTTCACCACCACCGTTTTCCACCGGGAAACCGTGATGTCCGCCCCCACCTCGCTGGCAGCTACGGACGTGTCTGCTGACGGGGCCTTACGCTTCAGGCTCAGGAGCGGACGGGTTTTGTCATCATTCACAGGCTGACTCCAGTAGTGTGTTGATAGTTCGGGAGTGACTGACAGGCGAAGTATTCCACAGGACCGACGCTGACGGCATTGATATTGCGCGACAGGGTTCGCTTACTCACCGATTTCCTTCTCTTTCACTATCTCGCGCTCAACCCGGTGAAGCTGGTCGGTCACGCTTTCTCGCTGCCGCGCCTGTTGACGGTCCTGCTGCATGACCTGGCTCAGCCCGGCCTGCTCCTGCTGCCGGGACTGTTCAGCCTCACGCTGCAGCGCACGGGATCCCGCGCACTCCGCCTGTTGCAGGGCATCCGGGCGGCCGGCGTCACCAGGCAAATGCGGGACGGCCTCCGGATTCTGCTGGCGTCGGGCCTCTTCTGCCAGTGCTTTCTCCATCCGCTGCTCTTCCGGCGTTTTGAGGCTCACCGGGTCCGGCGTGTCGGCTGAGTTGCTGGCCGGGTGATGAGAGATATCAGCACTGGCGCTGTCCGGCATGACCAGACCACCACTCAGACGCTTCATGATGGCATCTGCGGGTGATTCACCATTGACGAGCACAATACCGTCGCCGGGATGCTGCAGCCCCAGCTGTCGGGCCTCTGCCAGGTCCGTGGCCTGACGGGTCAGGCCGGTTTCACTTTGCCGGAATATCACCAGTGTGGCATCTTCACTGCCGAGCAGGCGGGCGTTATCACTTAAACCCCGCAACCGCCCATCACCATCGAGCTGCACCTCCCGCAACAATACTGCCCGCTGTACGCCGCTGGCATCGTGCACAGGCAGCGCCACATGCGGTGCCGGATATTTCCGGCTGCCGTGGATAAAGCGGGCTTCGCCCGCCTCCGGTAATTGTGTTGCCAGTGCCCGACCCAGAGCGCTGGCAGACAACGGCGTGGCCTTTTCCCATAGCTGCTGTGAGGTCGCTGCCTGACGGTCATCGTCGGCCAGCAACACATCGTGGGCCGTCTGCCGCTCTGCAGGCTGAGAGACCTTCTTCAGCCACTTACCCAGATTGTCGGTATAGACCTGTACATGCGCTTTTACACGCGACAGGCCGACATACGCATCGCGCAGAGAGGCCAGTGCCTGGCGCCCACCGTCCACGCCGGCAAGCACGATGACATACAATGCACTGGCCCCCTGAGCCTTGTGCGCTGTCCCGGCATAGCCATAGTCCAGATGACGGTCGGCCAGGTCGGCATTCGGATTCAGGGTCCGTACCTCTTCCCCCTGAGCCAGCTGCAACTCACCCTCTTTTGTCACGCCGGTGACGGTCCAGTTGCTGTTCGCTTCGCGCCCGCGCTCACGGTCAGAACGGGAGAAACTGACCTTCTCCCCGACCGAAATGTCTATCTCGCGAGGCTTAAACACCGCGATATCCCGCAGACTGCTCTCAAAGGCCGACAGCGCCTGTGCCTGACCTGTGTCATCAACCAGCTCGACATAACCGTTCTGGCGGCTGTCCTTCCCGGCCCGGATGGTATAATAGCGGTCGTTAATCAGCGCGATATTGCCGTGTTGCGCAGCCATCCCCACCACCGACTTCAGCCGCTCCGTCTGTGTTTTCACCCGTTCCAGCACGGTAATCGTGACCTCCCGACCAAGCTCACCGCGCTCCTGCAGTTGAGCGTGGATGGCGGTATTGATGGCGTTCTTGTCGGCGTTGGTCTGGGTGACAATCAGCGTATTGTCGCGTGCTTCTGCGCTACGACCGGTGAAGTCATCGACGATAGCCTGTATCACCCGGTCACCGGTCTGTTCTTTCTGCTCCGCGGTCTGGCGGATTTCCACCACAGATTGCGTCGGAGACCTGCGCCCCGGCATCCGGGGGACCGTATCCGGCATCACGCTGCGGATGGTATCCAGTGCCGCCGGGACCTGACGGGCAATGACGGATTCAATGGCCGGCCTCAGCGCCGGACTCTGACGCACAATATCCTGCATGATGGCGGTATCTAACGGACTGCGTTCCTGCAGCAATGTGAAGGGCGCACCGTTTTCCACCGACAGCAGCTGGTCCCGGTCACCGCTCAGTACCGCACGACCACCGCCGGCGGCAATATGGCCCATCGCGTCGGCCATATCCCGGTTTCCCACCATCGAGCTCTCATCCACCAGGAACAGGGTCCGGCTGAAGTCCGGCCGTTCGCCGCCCTGAATGCGGCGCTCCACATCCATCAGGAAGCCCGCCTGCGTCTGCGCTTTGATGCCAACATCGGCCATCTCACCCACCGCCCGGTGGGTCGGGGCCAGACCGATAACCTCCGGGCGCTGGTCTGCCGGCAGGGTCTTCAGCGCCGCCAGGACGGTTTTCAGCTGGGTGGTTTTCCCCACACCGGCATAGCCCTGTATCCCGATGAAGCGGTCGGTGCTCTCCAGTATCAGGCCGGAGGCCTGCTGCTGTCCGGCAGTCAGTCCGGCAAACAACGCCGGGTCGGCGTGACGCAACAGCGGTGACTGCGTATCCAGTCCTTCCACCACCAGGCGAATGACACGCTTCTCCGCCTCATAACTCGCGGCCGTCACATACAGCTGCTGCGCGATACCTTTTGGCCCCGGCACCGGGATAAGTTCACCGGTCTGCACCTGGCGGGCCAGTTCGCGGTCCACATCGTCCTTGCGCAGGGAGGCATGCAACGGCAGCGCATTCGCCAGTACGTCGGGGCGGCTGAACACCACCTCACTCCCCTGAGTCAGCGTCACCGCCTGACGCACCGCTTTCTCAGCCGGACTCATCAGCGCATCCTGCGCCGCCGACAGCACTTCAGCCAGCTCACCGTTCTGCGGGTTCACCTGCGCCTGCGCGGTACGGTACAGCGGTGAGCGGGACAACCGGCGCTCAGCTTCATCGTTCGCCAGCGGGGTATACAGCTGTATGTGTTCGCCGCTGCGGGCCAGGGTATTGAGCATCGTCGCCCCGGAATCCCGGCCGGAGACCGCTGCCAGCACCGTGCCCTGCTCGCTGACGCGTTTTCCAGGCGAGGTGACGTAACCGTATCCGGCCTTCAGCGGTTTATCCGTACGAATAACGCGCGTCTGCCCGGCCTGCTCCACCACCAGGCTGTTCTTTCGCACGGCGGTGACTGTGACACTGTCACCGGCGCGCTGTTTGCCCTGCTGCGCCAGCCAGGTCAGCTTTTCACCTTCGGCAATATCTACGGTCTGTGACCGGTACAGGCTCCAGCTGCTGTCCACCTGACTGAGTTTCACGCCGTGGCGCTGGCCATCCTCCCCGACCAGCATCACTGTGCGGGTCTCCGCACTGACGCGGTCAATGGTATAGCGCTGAGATGCCCGGCTGTCCGGAGGGCGTTGTTCAAGCACCATCCCTTCCCGGTACGTATCCAGCTGGCGTCGGTTCTTGCTGTCCAGCCACTGCGGAACCAGCGTGTCGATGGATGCCGTTTTACCACCCAGCAGCCCCTTCTCATGCAATGAATCACGCAGTTCTGCCGTCAGCGCCCGCTGTTCACGCTCGCCGCTGACCTGGGCCACCACATTCTCTCCCTGGCTCACCATCGCCACATAATCCCGGGCCAGAGCCGCATAGCGCTGCCGCTTGTCCGGCTCACTGACCACACTGATGACCACGGTACGTTCCGTTTCCGTCCGATAGCGGGTCACCCCGGCCGCCTCCAGCGTCTGCAGGGCATTACCGGTCCCGCTGCGCCCGCCGCTGTCCATCAGCAGAAGCTGCGACTGCGCGCGAAGCGCCTGGTCGGTGACCGTCAGCGCATCACGGACGGAGAGCTTCTCCGCCCCGGCCACAATCAGCGTACTGTTCTCCGGTAACGGGGCCTCTGACAAACCCTTCAGGGTCACTACGTTATCCGCCAGACCTGGCTGCTCTGCCAACCAGCGCTCGCTGCTGCGGTCGGTGGCCAGCACCACCACGTCCCGTCCCTGTGACTGCGCCAGCTGCACCCCGGCCAGCACCGATTCGCGCATACCGCCCGCGTCTCCGGGCTGGCTGACAATCGCCAGTGCCGGGCGGTCGGCCTCAATCTGCTGCATCACCGGCACAGACGAAGAAGACCGGGCCAGGGCACCACCGGATATCACCACGGTGGATTTCATCTCCCCGGCCAGCTGCTGCAGGCTCAGTTCGTCCAGCAGATGAATCGAGGAGGTAAACAGACCTTTCTCCCGGTCCAGCGGTATCAGCTGCTGGCTCTCAATCGCCGACTCAATGGCCGAACGCGCCATCACCGCAATCTGCTCCCGCGCATCGAGACTGTTCAGTGTCCGGTTCAGTACATCGGAATAGGTAAAGCGGGTGCGTTTTTCACTGAGCTGAGAAATCGCCAGGCTTACCGCCTGACGGACATCGTCCGGGGTCGTCTCCGGGCGTACTGCTCTGTCACTGTCCATAGTCTTCAGACGGGCTTCAGCTTCCTGACGAAACGCGCCGATATCGAATCCTTCCTGCTCCAGACGGTTCATCCAGTCGGTCAGCAGTTCTACCCGGTCGGGATCTTTCTGTTTGGCCTTACGCGTATCCAGCGCCGCCACGTCACGGGATTTCAGGGAAGCACCATCACCAACGGCCTCCCGGATTTGTTGCGTACGCTGTGAAAATATCTCAACCGGGACACCCTCGATTTCCCACAGGTCGTTTTTGCCAGTCACCACGGTCCGGAATCCCATCTCCTCCACGGCCTGACGCAGTTCGTTACGGTAGATTTTGCCCAACGCCACCTGCAGGGCATAGACGTTCTCGATAAACCCGCTGTTGCCGACCTTATCGCTGGACAGTGTCTTCCACTCCCCCAGGTACTCCGTCAGGTTCATCACTATCAGGTGCGTATGCAGCTGTGGATCAAGTTCACGCGAGGTGTCATGGTGGAAAGCCGCAGCCAGCAACTTACCGGTCATCTCTGTCTGGCTGACCCCATCGACCATGACACGCGTACTGGCCAGTCGTTCAATTTCCCCCATGGCCACACCGACAGCACGCTGATGCGCCTCCAGAATACGGCTGTCGCCCAGTACCACACCCAGTACGGAAATACTTTTGGGCGCCGACAGCGTCAGGTCGTAACCCGGACGGTGAACATTCTGACCGCCCGACATCCGGGAGAGATCGACGCCCTGCGGGAAAAATCCGGCCAGGGCATCATCGAAAGTCTTCGCATCCACGGGGCCTTCCAGCCCAAACAGCTCTGCGGCTTTCCCCATCCAGGACGCTTCCATACTGCCGAGAAAGTAATAATTATCTTTCGCCATGTAGTAGCTGGCTCCGCCGCCAGCAATCGATGATACGGTCAGCATTACCAGCGATCCCCCGGCTCATACTCCCTGTCCGGTTCGTCATGTTCACGGTGAACAGTAGCCCGCCTGCGGCGGGAGCTAAGGCGCTGTCAGAAAGGCGCTTTTTTCAGCTACCGTAGCCCGTTATAATCCCGCGCATGTATATTCCCCGACCTGCAAAGCTCCTCTTCCTGATTGATGATGGCTGGGGT
>NZ_DASYBS010000177.1:0-3018 GCF_036500665.1 Cedecea sp. | reverse complement strand
GATTTCAGGTTAAAAACACATCAAAACACGTATTTTATCGTCAGAAGTGCCACGGATGCTCGCTATCATTGCGTTTCCGATAACGCCATTTATGATCAGAAAATTTATAAAACGCTTTTTCAAATTCCTAACCATGAACGTCCAGGTTGACGCGGAGGATTAAACGAGGGGCATGAAAAAGGGCGCTGGCGCAGCCTCAGTTGTTTTTTGATCTACATGGTTGACAAATGTAAATGTACAATAATTTAATGTCGTAACAAAATAAGTTGTACGATTTGCCTTGCCGCGTACAATGGTGTGAGATTTTACGCCATCGATGTGCAAGGATTCCATCTTGAGGGGACAATAATGAAACGCGATTATGGTAGTGTCGGTACCATAGCTCTCAGAGCAAGTGCTTTACTCCAGGCCATGAGCAGGGATATTGAGGAACAAAGGAAAGAATTTAATCTGACAGAGTATCATCAGACATATACCCGTAACGCCGTCGCAAAACTGCCGAAGCTGAGCCGGCGCATCGTAGAACTGGCCGTGAAAGAAATGGAAGAACACGGCTATATATTTAATAAAAAGCAGGTTGGTAACGTCGAACAATATGCTCTGACGATACAGAATGTCATTGATATCTACGCCCACCGACAAATACCTAAATATCGCGATATCCATAAAGAACCTTACGTGATTTTCGTTGTAAACCTTAAAGGTGGTGTATCAAAAACAGTCAGTACAGTAACGCTTGCACATGCGTTGCGTGTACATCAGGACCTACTGCGTCATGATCTTCGCATCCTTGTAATAGATCTCGACCCACAGGCCTCCAGTACTATGTTTCTGGATCACACTCATAGCATTGGTACGGTCCTTGAAACAGCTGCTCAGGCGATGTTGAATGATCTTGATGTTCAAACCTTAAGAGAAGCAGTAATTCGGCCCACCATCATCCCTGGGGTTGATGTAATTCCTGCCTCTATTGATGATGGCTTCGTGGCGAGTCAGTGGGAGTCTCTCGTTCAAGAACACTTGCCGGGTCTTAAACCTTCTGAAGTGCTCAGGAAAACAATTATTGACCGCGTAGCCGGTGATTATGATTTCGTGTTTATTGATACAGGTCCACATCTGGATCCGTTCCTTCTGAATGGACTGGCGGCGAGTGATTTGCTTCTCACCCCTACCCCGCCTGCACAGGTGGATTTCCATTCAACCTTAAAATACCTGACGCGATTGCCGGAAATGCTGGAGCGTCTTGAAGAAGAAGGTGTGGAACCACGCCTGAGCGCGAGTATCGGTTTCATGTCCAAAATGACTAATAAACGTGATCACGAAACTTCGCATAGCCTAGCTCGCGAAGTGTACGCAAGTAATATTCTGGACTCGTCACTGCCACGTCTGGATGGATTCGAACGATGTGGTGAATCTTTTGACACCATTATTAGTGCTAACCCTGTTTCATACCCAGGTAGTGCTGAAGCGCTGAAAAAGGCACGTACTGAAGCTGAACGGTTTACTAAGGCCGTATTTGACCGAATTGAATATATCAGGGGAGCGTCAAAATGAAACAGGTTATAGCCCGTGGCCGGGTTCTGGGAAATAGTAATTCAGAGTTTGCTAGGATGCTTGAAGGCGACGGGGATGTTAAAACTTTTACCCTTAAGTCAGGCTCGCAGGCCAGGTTTGTTAAAACGATTGTGTTAAGCGGAGAAGTCGAATCAAAAACATTCGTTGATGCTTCGGTTAATGGACGTGATCAGACAATGCTTACGTGCGAGTCCGTCAGTGATATTTCCCGGACGATAAAGCTGCAGCAATTCTTCCCGGCAATTGGACGGGAGGTTAATGGACTAATTGAGATATTAGATGGGACCCGACGTCGTGCTGCCTGCATCTTTAATAACGTTAAATTCGAAATTCTGGTAACAAAAGATGATATCTCACTGGCCGATGCACGGCAGCTGGCGAAAGATATCCAGTCTGCCAGAGAACATAGTCTTCGCGAGCTGGGGAAACGACTCGAAGTCACCTACGGAACTGGAATGACTAAAGAAGAGATTGCGTTGAAAGAAAATCTCTCTCCGGCGAAAGTGACACGTGCGTTTCAGGCTGCAGCAGTGCCAGGCGAAATGGTTGCAGTATTCCCTGTGATAAATGATATTTCGTTGTCGGATTATCAGTTTTTACTGAAACTGGCTGAAGAAGCAAACAACAAGCAAACATCGGTAACAGAACTGATGGAAAAAGTTCAGCATCGGTTGAAGACCATGCCAGATTATCCGGCAATTGATAAAAGCAAAATTCTGGCGGTTATCAGGGCTGAGAGCAAATCACTGACAGCCCGCCCTACCAGAACGGTTCAAACTGAGAAGCTGAGAGAATTTTCAGATCGCAATCAGTTTGCCAGAAAGAAAACTGATTCAAAGAAACGACTTGTTGTTTATGAGTTTTCCCGCATTTCCGCTGAGGCACAGTCGGAGATTGATGAGGCAATAAAACGTATTCTGGAAAGACTACCTGAATCAGGTGAGTAAGAAAAAAAGGATGCCAGATAGCATCCTTTTTTATGTTTTTCACCATGCTAATTTCATGATTATTTTATTGATTATAAACGAGAATTAAAAATTCTTTCACACTGAAATCACCACTTTTTTGCAACTTGTTCGTGACTCATAGTTTCGCTACTGGCAGTTCAGATCAACGAGTTGTATAGGCTGGTGAAAGCATTTCTCGTTTCATTTGCCACTCAGGAGCTATACCCCGTCCTGCAAACCACACTTTTCCAAGACCAGAATAGTTAATACCGTCAACAACCTTCATCAGAGCTTCGCTGTTCGGTCGTGGTTGCCGGTCATCAAACAGATCCAGCTGCGATACGCCGGTAGGGATAGAACAGTAGCCCGCCTGCGGCGGGAGCTAAGGCGCTGTCAGAAAGGCGCTTTTTTCAGCTACCGTAGCCCGTTATAATCCCGCGCATGTATATTCCCCGACCTGCAAAGCTCCTCTTCCTGATTGATGATGGCTGGGGTC
>NZ_DASYBS010000176.1:0-6576 GCF_036500665.1 Cedecea sp. | reverse complement strand
ATAGCCGTGGTCGACAACTAACTTTGCAGCTTCGAGTTTAAATTCTGCCGTGAAATGTTTTGCCATTGGGTCACCTGTGGTGTTGGGGAGGTGAGAATATCACCTTCCGATCAGGTGGCCAGTATCAGTGTGCCACTACACGGCTACCGGTACAGGTTGCATTACTGGCGGATGAAGACGCCGATATTATCGAAATTTCCCACGCTCGCCTGGCTAATCCAGGCAAACGTACCCGCGTAAGCCTGGATGATATTGTCGATGTATGAAATTGTTTTTGATGAAAACGTGCTTGCTGAATGGCGTGGTCTGGACAGGTCGATAAGACTACAGTTTCAGAAGGGGCTGA
Organism: Cedecea sp.; assembly: GCF_036500665.1. Taxonomy (NCBI): domain Bacteria; kingdom Pseudomonadati; phylum Pseudomonadota; class Gammaproteobacteria; order Enterobacterales; family Enterobacteriaceae; genus Cedecea; species Cedecea sp. Next base: position 6,230 of record NZ_DASYBS010000176.1, on the reverse strand, counting down.
CCAAGATGGTTGACGAGCCACACTGGCCAGCTAACAAGCTTCGCGGTATGCCGAACTGCTATAAAATAAAGCTGCGGCGTTGGGATTTCGACTGGTGTATCAAGTAGATGATGGTATTTTAACCATCCGGATCGTGGCTGCAGGCAAACGGGAACGATCGGAGGTTTACGAAAGAGCTGCTTAACGGTTACGCTGACACGCCAAAGTGTTTTTACATATATGAGTAAATGAGTTAAAGCTCAAATGATTATTTGTGCATTTTATGCTACTCGTTTTCTTTCAGCCAGTTATCTGCCAGTTCGTTCATCACATCAGAGATAGAAGCTCCCTTTCTGGCAAAGGCTGTTTTCAGGCGCTGGTGTTTATCTTCCTGCATATCGAAGTTGATGCGTTTCTGTATAGCTGCCGGTGTTGAGGAAATTACTTTACCTAAGTCACGGTTTTCTCCAAACGTCATAACCTTGTTTGGATCGCAGTTAGCGCTGCCTTGTTTATTAAATGCCATTTATTTACTCCTTTACACTTATACTCATTTGAGTTTGTGAGTGAATGTGTTTTTACGCAACGATTTTGATAATTTCAGCGGCGAGAACATCTATTTCGCCTTTAGCTGCACCATCATTAGTATCGAAAACAGTTTCACCATCAAGAACCGACTTAACATAGCTCTGGCGTGGTAATGTTACCGCAGCACTGGAATAATTGATGACTACAGAAACGTAATTAAAGCCGGGGGGCATATCACCTCTGACCTTTAATAAATATATCATTTAGTTACAACATTCATATAAATTGCTCACACACTTCCTCGTCTAACCTTTTTAGCTCGCATCCTTGGCGTTCATCGCAGTTTCATAAAACCATTTGGAATGCTATGACTACATACCCGGACGGACCCCTCCTCAGACCCCTTGTACGCTACATTCCTGACAATAATACAGTTATTACTGATACATCTAATCTTTAAAAAATATGTCTTAGTCTGGAGAGGCTCTCCTGAGAGGGGACGTAGCTTAAAAAATCGGGACGTATCCCCGTCATTTTCTCTCAGATTTCACGTAGCTCACGCTGTTTCAAGGGAGGCATGCTCTTCAGGCTCCGCCTGCCAGCCGCATTTTGGCTGCTTCCCGCTTACAATCCCTGAGCCCGTTCGTCCCTATTTTTATTTGACGGGAAAGTGATTTAAAATGTTGATAATTTTCATTAGAATTGGCGAGTTTGTTATGCAGCTGATTGATATTATTGCTTTTTCTATAGTGGCGACTGTGAATGCTACCACTTTGCTTTTGTTTGTTCGTAATAATTGTAAACTCAGAATTCTTAAAAAAACGCTAGAAGAGAAAAACTGGTGTGATATGGATTTATACGCGTCGGAAAAAAAAGGTAGCCTATCCTTTCAAATCAAAAAAACGAAACAGTCTCTGAACAATAACAGAAAGCTTCTTATTATGTCCTTCTGGTACGCAGTTATAGTTTTTCTTTCTTATATTACCTAAAAGGAACTGGCGGCAAGTGACGCGACTTTTATCTCTTTAACCGCATTACTGATAGTGGCACGACTACAACCAAGCACCTTCTGAACCAGGCTCCAGGAGCTGCTGCTTGCGATCAACCTGTTTATCGTCATGGTGGGACTGATTAATCTGGCGGCCTTTGCACTTCCCTTCTCTTTTCGCCCTGGCTATTCCCTGCTGTCGCCGTTCCCTGCGTTGTTCATCGTCTCGCCTGGCGACGGCGGCCTGCATATCCAGCAACATATCGTTAATGGCCGAAAACATACGGCTATCAAAGTCATGAATTCCTGAAGCAAGCCAGGTTGCCGGAACATTGACGGCCACCACCCGGATATCTTTCTGCCGTATCAGTTTAATAGGCAGGAAATTCCCCGTGTCGGGGGAATACTCAAAAAGAACCAATTAACTGCTCACATCGCTTTTGTGACACTGTAACCTATGTGCTCATTTACACCTTTGAGTATTTACTTGCAATGAGTATGTGAGTTTTTGTGCATGCACACATTTTAGCTTTTTACTCATTTGGCGAATGTGTTAAACTCAATTACACACAGGAGTAAATGAGTAAATACGTAATTGAGGACTTGAGTATGAAGGTGATATCTTTTCTAAATCCTAAAGGCGGTTCAGGAAAAACAACAGCTGTTATCAACGTTAGTACTGCTTTGGCTCGCGCTGGGTATAACATCGCTGTAGTTGATACCGATCCACAAATGAGCCTGACGAACTGGAGTAAATCAGGCAAGGCCGCATTTGATGTGTTTACAGCGGCATCAGAAAAGGATGTATACGGCATCAGAAAAGACCTCGCAGAATATGATTTTGCAATTGTCGACGGGGCTGGTTCTCTTTCAGTCATCACGTCCGCAGCGGTAATGGTCAGCGATTTAGTAATAATTCCAGTTACACCCAGCCCTTTAGATTTTTCCGCTGCCGGGAGCGTTGTTACGGTTCTTGAGGCGCAGGCTTACAGCCGCAAAGTTGAAGCGCGTTTCCTCATCACCCGCAAGATTGATCAGGCAACCATGCTTAAAGTTCTGAAAGAGAGCATCAAGGACACGGGCGTTAAGTCGTTCCGCACTGCTATCACGCAACGGCAGATTTACGTCAAATCAATCATGGACGGTGATAGTGTATTTGAGTCCAGTGAAAGCGCGGCCAAAGGTGAAATAGAAATCCTTACAAAAGAGATAGTCAACTCATTTGAGTAATTACACATTTACTTATAAGACAAAAAACATGTTGAGCAGGAGAGTAAGAAATGGCACTTGAAAAAACCCATAGTGGCAGTAAAAGAATGACCTTTGGTGAACACCGCGATCTTGAAAGTGTTGTTAGTGCTCCGGCCCCATCAGGGAAAATTAAGCGTGTGAACGTCAATTTTAATGAGGAAAAACATACTCGTTTCAAAGCAGCATGTGTCAAAAATTGTACATCTATCACTGATGTCATTAACCAGCTAGTCGATGGCTGGCTTATAGATAATGAGTAACAACACCTTGACGATATCCTTGAGGCTGAAGCTATCAGAACGGGGCCGAGCTGAACGACAGTTCTTAAAGCTGCACTGGCCGCTGCCGGGATACATACGAAAGGTGTCATACGCTGCGATCAACCGCGAGCAATAGACATGCATTCACGCCACGGTACACGCTTTGAAAAAATCCCTAATGGGGTAATGGAAGAAGTTGTGGCGGTTATGCAGGCCATCATTGATGGTTGATTTGAAGGATTATTTTTGTTCAGAAGCTTGTCTGACTATACTTTGGTTTAGCAATGGTAGTACTGTATAATATATCACTCACGATAGTGAAATATTTCTCAGGTGGCTTCTGTGATAAAAGCGTTAATCACCAGGGTTTCCATGCGGAATTATCGGGTTCGCGGTGGTTATTTTTGTATACTGAGTGTGGAGATCACCAGCGGAGGAGGCAAACGCTATACCCTGCGTTATCATCTGCCGTCAGGTTCAGCTGAGCAAACCGAGAAGCAAATTACGCGTTTGTTACAAACGATAACCAAAGGCCTGCATTGAGTATTATCCGCTTTTCCACGGAATCTACTGTACCACCGGATTAAAAAAGCCCCTGATAATTCAGGAATCATCAGAGGCTGCCAACATGGCACAAAGATACACGAGGTTGTGTAGCGCAGACCACATAAACTATACCATGGTTTAGTGTTATTCTGAACCGTTCTATGAACTGCTGTCCTAGAGCCTGTCTTCACGTCTATGTCGGTGAAAACCTCACTGTCGAAAAAGTGGATACTGATCGTTATTGTTCTATAATAGGATGTAAACCTATTATATAAGGAAGGCATTATGGACAAAGGGCAGCGTGACAGGTGGCGTATGTTCTATCTCAGCGAGCAGAAGCTTTTTAACCAGCTCAATGAGCAGTGTAAGTGCCTCTATTCGTCCGGGGAAGATGAATTGAAATACAGTGAATTTAAGAACCAGCATGGCACTGTGCTGAACAAGCCACCGCGCTTTGTTCACTGGATAGGCAAGTTACAGGATGATGCTACTGAATTAAAGGACAGGGCAGCGCTGGTACGCCATGATTATTCCAGGGCCGTAGGGGAGAAGAATTTTACGAAATTTCCTTCCCGCTTTCCGGTGTTCTACCGCAACGTCGAGCAGATCAACGTCACGCAGCACCGGGCGTTTTCGTCCGTCCGGGTCGAAGGGGAGCAGGTGGCCGTTAAAACTTATACTGACGTGAAGGACATTCCCCCGGATATGGAAAAACTCCGGGCTGCGGGGTTTACTCCGGAAGTGCTGGATGATGTGTTGTTTAAATCCCTGGTCATACGCACGGACGAACTCTATGAACTGGCTGGGTCTAATCGCATACAGGCACGGCGACAGACCGGCGTTCAGTACCGCGCCACAGTGCGGCACTGTGGGGAGTCGCGGGGTGTCCGTGTCATGCTCGGGCTGATGGTGATCGACCAGGACAGCGACCCGGTGGTAGTGTTTCCGGTTCCAGAAGCCCCCCGGCCTCACTCGCTGGCCGCCGCTGGCCGTGAAATCCTTCTGCCTGTTGAGACTCCGTATCAATTTTTTATAAAATAGGTTTATATCCTATTATATAATAACTACCGAACAACCCGCCAGCTGGCCAGCGTCCAAACTGACTATGTATTTAAGTTCAGGCCATAAACATTTTCAGCCCATTGGCATCGAGTAGGTTAATAATGCGGAGTGCTGCTTTGTTGGGTTTGCTTTCATTGCGTTCCCATTTCGATATGCTTTCAACAGACATCCCAATAGTCATGGCCAGCGCAGCCTGAGACATATTGTAACGAGTTCGAACTTCACGGATTTCTGATCCTGTCATTGTCCGAACTGCCGGAATGTCACGAGCAGCAACGGCCGCATCAATAGATGCAACTGTTTCATCCTTCACTACGCCCAGCGCGTTGTAACGCTTAGCCATGCTCTGTATGTGTTTCAGTCGTTCAGTCATCGCAAGTTACCTCAATTAGTTCATTTTCTTTCAGAAGGTTGGTGATCGTTTTTGGCGTCATTGAGATAAAGTCTTCCGCAATGGAGCAATAAGCATCTATTTCATCCTTTTCCAGTTATTTACCTGTTTTTTTTGATAGTTCACTTTTCAGATACATATCAAAGAAAAAGATATTGTTGCCATGGTTGAAAAATACTATTGATCGCGCCCCGTTGCTGGAGCCTCCTAGGCCAGGTACTGGCAATCTTTTTTTCCAGGTGTGCTTTCCTAGATGGTCACCTGGCAGGCCGTCGAAAATCGTTTTAGCCGCCTTGCACAGTGCTTTGCCATTGATGCGAGCATCCTTACGCCTCTCATCAAATTCTGGAGTTAGATAAATTCCCATTTTTAATCACTTACCTTGTATCCCGTAAGCTTGACTATAGTCAAGCTTACGGGTCTTTGCGACGGATTGTTGTTAATGAGGTAGGGGGTTAGATGTGGGAAAAATCAGCCAGCAGCGGCGCGACAGCGTTGTTTTCAAGTTGGGGAGTGATGCCTGTCAGTTCGGCATTGTCACAGAGCGCTAGCTATTAATTTTATAAATCAATAGCTTATTATCATGAATTATACTGTGTAAATGTATGTGCGGGATTTTCAACACTCGCTCCGGGCGTTGGTTTCTCAACGCTGTTAACTGCACGCCAAAAAATCAGCCCGGCATGTTCGCCGGGCTGATTTATTTTCACTTTTAATCATTGATTAAAGCGCGTTAATTTTGCTCAGAATATCTTTCTTTGCCAGCTCCCTTTTGGATTCGTCCTTAGCCAGCGCAGGCTGCAGTTTCAGCGCCGATTCCAGCTTCTCTCCCAGCGTCGGAGTACCTTCAATCCACGCGTTAGTTTCAGCATCGCCAATCACTTTCGCCACGATGGTGGCGGCCACCGGATAGGTTTGCACATCAATCCACGGTGTATCCAGTGAGAAAGCCGGGGTTGAAGAGACGACCGTTACCGGCACTTCAGCGTGGATATCGCGGGACGAGCTACCAATTCGTAACGTAAAGCGGCCAGGCTCCAGCAACCAGGCATTGTTATCTTCGTCGAAGTAAGAGAAAGCGCGCTTATCCAGTTTGAACGACACCTGCTTCTCTTCTCCCGCCGTCAGTTTGACTTTTTCGAACGCTTTCAGCTCCTGATAAGGCCGATCCAGACGAGAGGCATTATCGTGAACGTAGAGCTGAACCACTTCCTGGGTGGCGATG
>NZ_DASYBS010000175.1:0-9691 GCF_036500665.1 Cedecea sp. | reverse complement strand
CGTCCTCATCAGAAGGAGAGAAGGTGGGGCCGGGCGGGTATTCTTTGCCACGGAGGTGGCGGGCTGAGGGATATCAGGGCCGGAGACCTGCCCGGGACGATCATAAGGGGGGGTAACCGTTGTCATAACTGTTCCTTGAATGTAAAAAACATAACAATTAGTGAGTTATCATTGCTCTCTGGTTCCAGTTTTCTTTCAGGCTCGGGAATAACCTCTGTGGCGCGGGCATCCGTAGACAGGACGTTTTCAGCAAATGTGGGGCGGGGAAAAATGAAAGGTAGCGAGTAGATATTGAGTGCGTATCGGCAAAAAAGGTTTCAGACTCGCTGAATGCCGCTTCGCAGGAGGCTAACTTCAATCGTCTTACTTTTGCTACACGGGCATGTTGAGATATTACAGATTCCTGTGTCAGGTAATTGCCCGGGCGCCGATGTGAAGGCAACCCGGCAGAGTGCCATCGGCAACGGCGATGAGCTGATAATTCCACCTGGAAGCCGTGATTCCGCGAATATGGTGTAGGTGAATCTGGCTATCCTCCCCGTGCTGTCGTCCTGGCTCAATGAACACCATGATTTTTCGCCTGTTCTGGCTTCTCCTGCCTGACGGACAAAACTGTCGACGCTGAAAATGAATGGAGTTTTTAAGACTACTGCTCTTTTATTCCACTTTATTGACTCATCTTGAGGCTAATTCCGTGGTTCGCCTCACATTTAGCCGGGGGAGAGATATTTCTCGATGACTCCACTGTCATGAGTTTTTACTCTGAAGGTGCTTCGCTGAAGAGGCGCTGTACCCTTATATATCTAACGGAAATATAAAGCTAAAAACTATGGAGTCGTCTATGAGAATTATTCAGTCACCAGGGAAATACATTCAGGGCCCGGACGCGTTGTCCTCATTGAATAATTACATTCAACCACTGGGTTCACGCTGGCTCATTCTGGTCGATTCAGCTATGCAGCATCAGGTATCTCGCTTCTCCACAAAGGGGACAGATAATCTGCACTTTCATCTCGAACCTTTTCATGGACAATGTTCCCGTCTGGAAATCCAGCGCATCGCCGAACAGGCAGAAAGTCAGCGTTGCGACGGTATAATCGGTTTTGGCGGCGGTAAAGTATTGGATACCGCCAAAGCCGTCGCTTTTTATCAGCGCCTGCGCTCTGTAATGTTGCCGACCGTTGCCTCAACGGACGCGCCCACCAGTGCGCTGTCGGTGATTTACACCGAAGAGGGAGAGTTCGACCAATATCTGTTCTATCCAGCCAACCCGGATATGGTCATTGTCGATAGCACCATTGTCGCCAGTGCCCCGGTTCGCCTGCTGGTGAGCGGCATGGGTGATGCACTCTCTACCTGGTTTGAAGCTCAGGCATGCTATGAATCCCGCTCCGCTAATATGTCCGGCGGTCAGACTACCCGCGCAGCGCTGACGCTGGCACGTTTGTGTTATGAAACGCTACTACAGGAAGGTAAAAAGGCGAAAATCGCTGTGGAGCAGAAGGTCACCTGCCGCGCCCTTGAGCGCATTATCGAAGCCAACACCTATCTTAGCGGCATTGGCTTTGAAAGCAGCGGGCTTGCCGCCGCGCACGCTATTCACAATGGCCTTACCCAGCTTGATGACTGCCACCATTTTTACCATGGCGAAAAGGTCGCGTTCGGCACCCTGGCGCAGCTGGTGTTGCAGAACAGCAGCGATGCGCAGATCGATGAAGTGCTGGAATTCTGCATCTCTGTCGGGCTACCGGTCTGTCTGGAGCAGCTCGGCGTTACTGAAAATGTGCAGGAAAAAATGCGTCTCGTGGCAGATAAGAGCTGCAGCGAAGGCGAAACCATTTTCAATATGCCGTTCAGCATTACCACCGAAAGTGTATACAGTGCGCTGATTATCGCCGACCAGTTGGGCCGTCAGAAATTGGATTTGGCCGCTCAGGGATAACGCCCCCCGAATTTGAGAAAACGAAGGAAAAATTATGAGTCAGTTTTTTATGAATCAGAAGGCAGACCTGGTCAGTGAAGCGCTGGAAGGGATGCTGCGCGCCAGCCCGTTTAATAACCTGGCGATGCTGGATGCAGGGCAGGACATCCGTGTTGTGGTCCGCCGGGACTGGGATAAGCGTAATGTCGCGATTATTTCCGGTGGCGGCGCGGGCCACGAACCAGCACACGCGGGTTTTGTCGGCAGGGGAATGCTCACCGCCGCCGTCTGCGGCGACGTGTTTGCCTCGCCAAGCGTTGACGCGGTACTGAGTGCCATCATCAACGTCACCGGTGACGCGGGCTGCTTGCTCATCGTCAAAAATTACACCGGCGATCGACTGAACTTCGGCCTGGCGGCTGAGAAAGCGCGCAAACTTGGTTACCGCGTGGAGTTGGTCACAGTGCGTGACGACATTTCCCTCCCGAACAATCCGCAGCCGCGTGGCGTGGCCGGTACGGCGCTAGTGCATAAAATTGCAGGTTTCGTTGCCGAACAGGGAAAAAACCTTGAAGAAGTTACCGCAGCAGCGCAGGACGCGATCGCTAAAGTGGCGAGCATTGGCGTAGCCTTCTCGAGCTGTAACATTCCGGGAGAAAATCATGGCGATCGCGTGCAGAACGGCACCTGCGAACTGGGAATGGGGATCCATGGCGAACCGGGCGTTGAGACGCTACAACTCCAGACAGGGCGTGAGCTGGTCAGCTTGATGGTGGATCAACTGCTGAGCGCAACCGACAAATACAGCACCAAAGCGCTGCTGGTGAACAATTTGGGCGGTTTTTCAGCGCTGGAAATGTCGCTGTTGACGCGCGAAGTATTACTTTCATCGCTGGCCGATGACGTTGACCTGCTGATCGGACCTGCAACAGTTGTCAGTGCGCTGGACATGAAAGGCTTTTCTCTGTCGGTCATTTCGCTGACGGATGCCCTACGTGAAGCGCTACTGGCGCCGGTTGAAGCTGCCGGGTGGCCTGCAGCCATCGAGCCGAAACGTCCTGAAGTGCTGGCAGCAACCAACCGGCTTCCGGAGCATCATTTCATTCCCTCTTGCAATGAAACGGCGGGGGCCGTGCTGACAACAGTATGCAACACGCTCATTGCCGCAGAGCACACACTGAACGCGCTTGATGCACTGGTGGGGGATGGCGACACGGGTTCCACCTTTGCGGGGGGGGCCCGTCGGGTGATTTCCGCACTGGAGAAAGGGGCTCTGCCGCTCGATAAAACTGACGATCTGATGATTGCCGTCGGTGAGCATCTGGCCACTGCCATGGGCGGCTCCAGCGGTGTACTCATGTCGATTATGTTCAACGCCTGCGGACAAAAACTGGCGGAAGGATACACGCTCTCCGAGGCGCTGGCCTACGGTCTGAGCCGCATGCAGTATTATGGTGGTGCAAATATTGGTGACCGCACTATGGTCGACGCCCTCTCTCCGGCATTTTCCCGCTTTATGCAGGGGGCTTCGCTAGCCGAGGTTGCCGATGCGGCACGCATCGGCGCAGAAAGTACCTGCACGATGAACAAAGCAAAGGCCGGACGCTCTTCGTATCTTAACAGCGATAACCTTGACGGCGTGAAAGACCCGGGTGCATGTGCAGTGGAGCTGGTCTTCACCAGACTGGCCGAACTCTTCTCCAGAAAAGCAGATAGCTAATCCATTCCGGGAAGATAATTTACTATTAATTTTCTTCCCGATTTTTTTAACTTACCGGTTGGATTTCAATCTATTTACGTCTGCAAATTCAACTCGTTAATATACGAAAATATACAGAATTAGCTTTAAGGTGGAGGAACTGATTCCTGACTCGGATATGGTTGCTAAATATGTTGCTGCAACGTTAATGGGGAGTGGTTATCGAGATTTTCACTGGCGAATTTTTACGTAACCAGAATTTTTTCGGCGGAGATATTCTGTTTATAGCCATGATGGAAAACACCATGCAACTTTCGATAACTTTCCACTTTTAATGCACAAAAAACGTTTATTCCATTTTGGTTATATTTATCTGTGGTATGGTATCTTTTTTTCATCAGATATGCCCCTATGCATTGCTGCCGAAAATAAAAATATCAAACTTAAAGTATCAGGCTTTGTCGGGTTTTATTTTTTCATTAATCGTGGTAGTAGTGGTTTTTACATATTCTGTATGTTGATGCATGAGTGTTTTTAACCATAACTACAGATATTTCCTGTCCACTGTCTTAATTCTTGATCTCTCCTCTCTCTTTCACTGTTGTCAGCGGGTATATTCTCATCTTATTAATGCAGATGGGCCCTTTAAAATAGCACAGAAGGATTTATCACATTTACAAAATTGAATTAAGGGAATGCCATGCAAACGAAATTAACCTTATTGGCCCTGCTGGTGGGGGCGTCAGTGTGCTCTTCTGCTTTTGCGGCCGCGCCTGGTAAAGCATCTGTGAAAGATGGCTGGCAGCTGAAAAATTTAAGTATGGTCAAACACAACCCGTCAGGGGTCGGATATGCGCAGCGTGTTACCCGCAGTGCCGATGGGTTAAAGTTAAACATTTCCTGGGATGTATGGAATAACGACACTGCCAATAAATCCAGTGTGTTATTGAATGGCTCAAAGGTATGGACGGGTACTGGCAACATTAAAACTGCGCCGATAACCATTGCTAAAGGTGGCGACTACGCGTTAACCGTCGAGCTTTGTAATGATGATGGTTGCTCTGTGAGCGACCCGCTGGCTATGCAAGTGCTGGATACCGATGGCAGTGGTTCGCCTGTGCTTGATGCACCACTACAGGACCACAATAAACCTTATAAAAACAGCACCGGTAAGGTTGTAGGTACCTATTACACCGAATGGAGCCAGTACGGGCGTCATTTCCCGGTCGAAAAAATCCCGGCGCAAAACCTGACTCATATCCTCTATGGATTCATCCCGATTTGCGGCCCGAACGAGAGCCTGAACATTGAGGGGATGAGCGGCAGTCTGCAAACGCTAAAACAATCCTGCCAGGGGCAGCCTGATTATACGGTCACCCTCCACGACATGGGGGCCGCGCTGGACCATAACGAGCAGATCGGCGGCAACTTTGGCAAAATTATTGCTATGAAAAAAGCCAACCCTAATCTGAAAATCCTCCCTTCCATAGGTGGCTGGACGCTCTCCGATCCGTTCTTTGACATGCATGACGTGACCAAACGTGCCACCTTTATCAAATCAGTCAAAGTGTTCCTGCAAACCTGGAAGTTCTTTGATGGCGTGGATATTGACTGGGAATTCCCGGGCGGAGGTGGTGCAAACCCTGCGCTGGGCAACCCCCGGGATAAAGAGACTTATACAAAGCTGATGCAAGAGCTGCGTGCCATGCTTGACGAGTTGAGCAAAACGGAGCATCGCACCTATCAGCTCACCTCGGCGATTGGCGCAGGCGAAGCAAAAATTGCGGCCGTCGACTATGGCGCTGCGAAGAAGTATATGGATTACATCTTCGTGATGAACTACGACTTTGCTGGACATTTCGATTTACAGAATCTCAATCACCAGACTTCGCTTTACACCCAAAACGACATTGGCACGACCACTGTCCACAGCACTGAGAAAGCAATAGATGCGCTGCTGAAACAGGGTGTTGAGGCTAAAAAACTGGTTGTGGGTGTCGCTGAGTATGGCCGGGCATGGGCTGGCGTGGAACCTCGTGAAGCGGGTAAACCATTTACCGGCACCGCGACGGGCCCGATGATCGGCAACGCGCTGGGGGCAGATGCGAAAGGCGTGCTGCTGTCTCATGAGATTGAAAGTCATTACTCTTCAGGTGATTACAAAACGTTCTATGACAACAAAGCGCAAGCGGCATGGATCTATAATGAAAAAACCAAAGAACTTATCAGTTACGATTCGCCTCGTTCGGTAAAAGCCAAAGGCGACTATGTAACGCGCAAAGGTTTGGGGGGCTTGTTCTCCTGGGAAATCGGCAACAGCAACGGCAACTTGCTCAATGCTATGCATGAAGGGCTTGGCCACGGCGAAGGTACCACCGATCCGGAAAACCAGCCGCCGGTCGCCATTGTCCCGGGGGATCAACGTGTTTCCATGGGCGCTGCAGTTACGCTAGATGGTTCTTCCTCCTACGATCCTGAGGGGGAAAAGCTCACCTACGATTGGACCCAGCTGGCCGGGACGACGGTCAAGATGGATAACCCAAGCGCAGCAGTGGCGCATTTCACCGCGCCAGATGTAGCAGGTGATCTGGTGTTTTCACTGATTGTCAGCGATGGTGAGCATCTTTCCAAAGCGACTGTTGTCAAAGTGAGCGTTGAAGCGGGGGAGGCTGAAAACAACGCGCCGGTGATTAATATTGCCGGGCCGAAAGCGATCAATGTTAAGGGTTTAGAAACGGTGCACTTTGATGCCTCTAAAACCACTGATAAAGATGGCGATTCGTTAACCTTTAAGTGGAATATGTTGAGTGCTGAGGGGGAGGCGCCGATCCTCGCCGGGCGTGATTCTGCGGTACTGAGCGTCACCGCACCGAAGGTGGACAAGAAGCGGACTTATACCTTCCAGCTGACCGTCAGTGACGGGAAAGCGAACGTGAATTCTGAAGTGTATACCGTCAATGTATTGCCAGATGACACAGGAGACATTAACCACGCTCCGGAGGCGCATGCCGGTAAAAACCAGCAGGTTCAGAGCGAAAGTGAGGTTGTGCTCGATGGCTCTAAATCAACGGACAAGGACAATGATAAGCTGACGTACGTATGGACGCAGAAATCCGGCGCGCATAATGTCATTCTCAACGACAACGACAAAACATTCGCCCGATTTACTGCACCGAAGGTAGACCAGGATACCACGCTGGTCTTTACGCTGACCGTCAGCGACGGCAAGCTTAGCAGTAGTGCGGATGTGAACGTGACGGTAAAAGCGGGTGAAATCACCGATGGCTCCTTCACGGCAGGCACCGTCTACGTAATTGGCGATAAAGTCACCTGGAAAGGTAAGGCTTACCGCTGTTTGCAGGCCCATACCGGTGCGCTGCACTGGGCACCGGATGTCGCCCACAGCCTGTGGGTTGCTGAATAATCGCCAGTACCCTTGTTTAATCCTCCTGTAGGCGTTATGCCTATCAGCTAAGGATCGGTTTAACGATCCAGTGGCTGGGTAAGAATCCGGAAATGTTCTTTGTTTCCGGATTTTTTTATGCGTATTGCTCAAACCCTTGACCGTGTTTTTTATTCTGTCGTTAATCCTTAGTTCATCTCCCGCTCCTTTGCAGAGGCCAGTATGGGCATGCTGACCCACCTGGTTCTGGCTGATGCGGTACTGGATACCTTTCGATACCAGCATGTGTAATAACCCATATCCACCAGGGAGATGTAAACCTCGAGCAGGGGTGGACAGAGCTTCATCTTGAAGGCAGTAAAACGCACGGGGAGTGGAAGGTCCCGTTGGTTGCTCAGTTAAGGGTGCGATAACTTTGCTGATTATGCGTACGAGAGAATGCGGTGTTGGCCCGGGAGACTTACTGTTTGGCGTTAAACACATTATCTGGCCGTAAAGCCAGCCGTCTGTTTATAACTCAAAACAAAGGGGTGAGCCTCAGGGACGAGGCGAATACTAAAACGTCAGGAACGTTTTGAACAGCGCTTGCGCTGGCCCCAAAGGGGTGAGCCTCAGGGACGAGGCGAATAATCGAACTTCAGTTCGATGAAGAGTCCATTCCCCAAAAAGCAAAAAACCGCCTTTAGGCGGGTTCTTTAAATTTTGGTGCCGGACTCGGAATCATATCGACGATTAAGGTGATGTTTCTCTTTGGTTTCATTGAAAAAAGTCAGAATCAGCGCCCCCACTAAGGCCCCCATAAAAAATCGCTTTATTTTTGTGATGGTTATCACGAAAAATCGGTGTTTAAGAGTTGAGGCTTCGTTATGTGTGGAGTCAAGTCCACACATAGCGGATGGAACTCCACACATAACGGTTCGAGGTCCACATATAACGCCCGGTACTCCACACATAGCGGCGCTAAATAATCCATGCTGTATTACGCAGGCAAAGCTCCATCCCCCTTCGCATTGAACATTGTCCAAACATACATTTGATATGTTGGAACAAAGGTTTTTGAGATGATAAAAATTGGTGTGTCTTCTAATTGATAGATTCTATTAGTATTTTTGTTATACTTTTGAGATACCGTCATGCAGCAGTTGAGATAACTAAACATCATGGCTCAATTTAATCACTTCGAACTTTCGCTTCTGAACCCCAGCTTTGACTCCCCTCTGGTCGACGCGCTGACGGAACTGGAGATCCTCCGGCATCTGCGGCTGGAAACCGATGTTCACCCTATCCTGTTCGCGCAGTTGAAGGCCGTTTTCCACATGCTGGAGAGCCTTGGCTCTGCAAGGATTGAGGGAAACCACACCACGCTTGCCGACTATGTTGAAAGCAAGGTGGAAGGAACGCAGAGTTCGACGGACCAGCTTAAAGAAATCAACAACATTGAAGCTGCGATGGAGTTCATCGACGAATACCTGAGCAATGGCGATGACATAACGGAATATTTTATCCGCGAGTTGCATGGTCTGGCGGTAGCCGGGCTGCAACGGGAAGGCGACAGAACACCGGGTGCATATCGGCAACATAACGTCAGCATTGCCCAGTCTGACCATTTACCGCCGGATCACATTCGTGTTCCTGATTATATGGCGGAGCTGACCGCCTTTATTAATCGTGCCGATAAGCCAAAGTACGATCTGATGAAGATTGCGCTGGTGCATCACCGCTTTGGCTGGATACATCCCTTTGGCAACGGTAATGGCAGAACGGTCAGATTGCTGACCTATGCGTTGCTTATCAAGTATGGTTTTAACGTTCAAACGGGTGGTCGGGTTCTCAATCCGACAGCGGTATTTTGTAATGACCGCGAACGTTATTACGCCATGCTTTCATTAGCCGATAAGGGAACAGAACAGGGGCTCGAAGAATGGTGCTTATATGTGCTTTCTGGGATCTCCTCTGAGCTGAAGAAAGTTGATCAACTGACGAATCACGATTTCCTGAGCGAAAAGATCCTGTATCCGGCCATCGATTTTTCGTCGGAAAGAGGGCTGATAAATCCGCTGGAATCAAAGGTTCTGAAACGTGCGGTTGAATTGGGGACGATAAAAGCGGGCGATCTGCGTGCCGTTTTACCTGACCTGAAGCCGACGCAGGTGACTTATCAGCTTGGTAAGCTGATTGAGCGGGGACTGCTCCAGCCGGTAGAAGAAGGGGCGCGTACCTATACGGCGAAGTTTTCTAACTCATATCTGATTCGTGGGGTGATTAAGGTACTTCGGGAAGAAGGATTTATTCCCGATTTGTGATGTATGCCTGTCTTATATAATGCAGAGGGAAAACTCCCTCTGCTGATAATTTTTAAATATAATGTCATTATTGTTTATTGAAGCCACTCTTTAGGAATAAGCCCATCCCCCTCATTTTTCCAGTTCGCCACTTCATAGGTGTTTCTAACTTGCCCCCATATTGATTCACCAGCATGTTCCAGTACAATAACCTGAAAATTATAATTATTTTCCTCAATAGCATTTGACCCTGACCCAAGATCCTGCTCCATTCAGAAACAGAATTCCGGCATGATCTACACTCCCTGAACGGAGGTGGTGCCGATGAAAAAATCACGATTCACCGAAGAGCAGATTGTTTTTGCCCTGAAGCAGGCTGAACTGGG
>NZ_DASYBS010000174.1:0-11211 GCF_036500665.1 Cedecea sp. | reverse complement strand
CATCCGAAGATGCTGAGATATCAATCCTGCGAGTGCCCACACAGATTGTCTGATAAATTGTTAAAGAGCAGTGAGTTGCGCGCTTTCGCTTGCTAACTCGAGGTGGCGTATATTACGCTTTCCTCTTTCAGAGTCAACCCCGATTTTCAGGATTTTTTCTCTTTATCGAACCGGCTAATTTGTGAAGTCATTCACTGTTCCGTCTCGATGGAGGCGCATTATAGGGATCCCGATTTTTAGCACAAGTACTTTTTCGATCTTTTTTTCTGAGTGTTTAGATTTCACACTTTTCGCTGAGATCCTGTTCGATCTGCCCTCTTTTCAGCCCTTTACTCCCTTGCCATTGCTCAAGAAAGCGGCCACAGTCTATTCATGCAATGAATTTACCTGAGGTATTTATGTCTGCGGTACTGCGTGCTTTTCAAAAAACTTTTCCCCAACTTGGCGAACGGGTCATGGTTGATCCCACCAGCGTGGCGATCGGTGATGTAAAACTGGCAAACGATGTCAGTATCTGGCCGTTGGTTGCCATTCGCGGCGACGTAAACACCGTGACGATTGGCGCACGAACCAACATTCAGGATGGAAGCGTTCTTCATGTTACCCATAAGTCTTCCTTTAAGCCTGAAGGGAATCCGCTGATCGTTGGTGAAGATGTAACGGTAGGACATAAAGTCATGCTGCACGGCTGCACGATTGGCAACCGTGTATTGGTAGGGATGGGATCGATTCTGCTGGATGGTGTAGTAGTAGAAGATGATGTGATGATTGGTGCCGGTAGCCTGGTGCCACAAAACAAATGCCTGGAGAGCGGTTATCTCTATTTAGGCAGTCCGGTAAAACAAATTCGCCGTCTCACTGAAGCGGAGCTGGCTGGCTTGATCTACTCCGCTAACAATTATGTCCGCTGGAAAGATGAGTATCTGGCTCAGGACAGCCAGTACCATCCCTGATCGCCTTCCTGCTCATCCTCGATAAGGCTTTCGACTTCTTCTTCAATATCCCAGCGATGCTCCCGGAATAAAGAGAGCCACTCTTCTACGCAATTGCCACCAAAGCGAGCGGCAATTGCCTCTGAGGTCATAGCGCAACCCACCTGAAAGCCATTAACCAACGCCGGAAAGCAAACAGCCTGGCGTTCTTCATCCCAGACTTCACGATCCGGAAACTGAATGGCCTGGTTCACGCCGTCATTTCTCTTTTCAACGCCTCAATAACCGGTGCAACGTCCGGCATTACGCTATGCCAAAGCATAAAGGCATGTGCGGCCTGCCCCACCAGCATGCCCAAACCGTCCGCATAGTGGACTACGCCGTGCCCGACGGCCCAGTTCAAGAAGGGCGTCAGTCCTTTCTGGTAAAACATGTCATAACAGCTTACGCGGTGCGAAAGGAGAGAAACCGGCAACGCGGGAATGTCGCCGCCAATCCCGCTGGACGTTGCGTTAATCAGAAGATCAAACTCATGCCCTTCAAGCTGCTCCAGTGCGACAGCGCTAACGCTGCCCGTATGGCTAAAAAGTGTGGCTAACGCTTCGGCTTTGGCAAAAGTCCGGTTGGTTATCGTTACCGCGCAGTCCAGCGACAGCAGTGGCAGCAATACTCCACGTGCGGCACCGCCAGCCCCCACCAGCAGAATACGATCGCCGGGTTTGATCAGTTTCAAACGTTCAAGATCGCTCAACAAACCTATGCCGTCGGTATTGTCTCCAAGCAAACGGCCATCTTCCAGGCGCTTGAGCGTATTGACCGCGCCCGCAAGTGCCGCGCGCTCCGTCAGTTCGTCCGCATGGGCAAAAGCCTGCTCTTTAAAAGGCACCGTGACGTTGGCGCCTCTGCCCCCTTCATTAAAGAAAGCATCCAGCGTTTCAACAAACTCGTCCAGCGGAGCAAGCACGCGTCCATAAGGATGCTCAATGCCTGTTTGCTCGGCGAAAAGGCGGTGAATAAGAGGAGACTTGCTATGTTGAATAGGGTTCCCGAAGACGGCGAAGGTTTCCATAATTACCCCTGACGGAAGAGTTCGCCGGTTAAGGCATCACGGATTTCTGAAGGATTAAGCCGCCCACCGGTCTCCCCTATCAGTACATGGAAACTTTGGCCAAACTGCTGCTGAACTTCTTGCGAGGTACGGCACGGTGGCAAGCCCGTAAGGTTCGCACTGGTAGACACCAGAGGTTTACCGTAGGCAAGACATAACTCTTTCACTAGCGGATGATTGGTTACACGCACCGCCAGAGAATCAAAACGCCCGGTCAGCCACTTTGGGGTGGAAGGCAAGGCCGGGAAAACAAACGTAACTGGCCCAGGCCAGTTTGCAAACACCACAGAAAGCTGTGCTTCATTAAGCGCAGCGGCATCTATATAAGGTTTCAGCTGCTCAAAATTCGCGGCGATAAGGATAAGTCCCTTCTCAACCGGACGCTGTTTCAGCTCAAGCAGGCGAGTAACCGCGAGTTCACTGTCGGGATCGCAACCAACGCCAAACACGGCTTCGGTTGGGTAGGCGATGACTTGTTGTTCTTTCAGGGCCGCTACAATCTGCGCGAGCTGGCCTTCAGGCAGGTTATTATTCACTGGCTTGTTCCGCCGTTACCGGCTTTCCACATTGTTTATTGGCACAGAAGCGTTTCACGCCCTGGGCCGTTTTCTTTTCAATAAGCAGCGGGTACTGACAGTCAGAGCAGATGCCCGCTACCGGTTTAAAATTAATGACAAACTGACAGTCCGGGTAGCTGTTACAGGACCAGAACGTTTTCCCGTAGCGAGAACGACGCTGAACCAGTTGCCCTTTTTGGCATTGGGGGCACGCTATTGCCGTCTCATCGGGTTTATCAATGATTTCCGTGTGTTCGCATTCAGGGTAATTGCTGCAGCCGATAAACATACCAAACCGCCCTTGACGCAGCACGAGCGTTGACTGACAAACCGGACACTGCTGGCCATCAAGCACTTTAACAATATGCCCATCAGCCTGGCTCTTTAGCGGGCGAACATAATCGCATTCCGGGTAATGGGAGCAGCCCAAAAACGGGCCGTGTTTACCGGAACGTATTGCTAACTCTGCCCCGCATTGGGGGCAGGGTTCATTTTTTGGCACCGAAAACAGTGCTGACTTGGCCATAACATCTCATGCTGCAACTCAATTTAGTGCAGCATACCTTCATTTGCCTCGAAGAGTAATTCTTCCATTTGCTGGTAGGCGTTTTCACACCCCGGAATGTTGAACAACACCATCAGCACAACCCACTTCAGATCTTCCAGTTCGAATTCTGCTGTGTCCAGCGCCAGCACGCGCTCAATCACCATTTCGCGGGTTTCGAGATTTAACACCTGAATCTGTTCAAGGAACAGTAAAAAGCCCCGACAGTCTGCATCAAGCCGCTGGCTCTCTTCTGCGGTGAAAATACGCATGGAGAGAGGATCGGCAGCAAGCTGCATCGGTTCGGTCAAACCATCCTGGTAGTCGGCCAGCTTTTCAAGCCACACTAACGCGTTAAAAATGTCCTCACGATCAAAACCCGCGTCGGTGAGATCGCTCGTCAGCTTATCCTGATCAACGCGCATTTCTGCTTCGCTGTGGATGTAGGTTTCAAATAAGTACATTAGTACGTCGAACATGGCATGCCCTCCTCAATCGGACATAGCCGCCGGGTACAGCTGCGATCCATCCTGCTAACTCCAGTTCGAGTAGCTGAGCTACCGTCTCTGGCACAGGTTGGCCGGCACGTTCAGCGACGACGTCAACAGGTGTAACCTCATCTCCTACGTTAGCCAACAGATGGGGAAATGGCAATGCGCCGTCCTGTTGATTTGGCGAATATATTGACACATTGTGCGAAGCGGGAAGCCAATGGAGTTCAGAGGAGAGATAATCGAGGATATCCTGCGGGCTTCGGGCCAGATTTGCCCCCTGCTGAATCAGCCAATGTGGGCCTTCACTGCCTGGGCTACCAACCGTGCCTGGCAAGGCAAACACCTCTCTTCCCTGCTCAACGGCATAACGAGCGGTAACCAGAGATCCGCTTCGCTCCCCGGCTTCCACCACAAAGACAGCCCGACTTAATCCGCTGATGACACGATTGCGCCACGGAAAGTTCGATGGCCACGGCGTGCAGGAAAGGGGAAATTCAGACACTACTGCCCCGCCCTGTTCCATAATTTGCCTGGCCAGCATCAGATGGCGTTTAGGATGAACGCTGCCTAAACCATTACCCAGCACGGCAATTGTTTTACCTTGAACACTCAGGGCAGCACGATGAGCAACACCGTCAATTCCCAGAGCCAGACCACTGGTTATTACCAGCCCTGCCTGAGCAAGTTCCTCACAGAACTGCCGACAATTGCGTTCACCGTAATCGGAAAGATTACGACTGCCGACAACTGCAAGCTGGTTCTGGCTAAGTTGCGAGGGATCCCCGGCGACAAAGAGGACTGCAGGATAATCATTTATAGCGCGAAGCTGTTCCGGATAATGAGCATCTTCCGCCGTCAGCAAGTAGTGCCCTGGTTTATCAAGCCATCTGAGACTGGCTTCCAGCTGACGCTCATCAAATGCATTAAACAGTGCACATTCGCGGGCACTTAATCCCGAGCCAGGCAAGCTTGCTCTCTCTATTGCAGGGCTGCGTTGCAGGAAGTGGGCTATTTTTAGGAACTTATCACCACTTAGTCCTTTAACAGCCATAAGACGTAACCAAATCTCCTTTCGCAGCACCATTTCCTCCTGCCACAGGCCATAAAAGCAATCCTTGCGATTGGTCACTGATGCTGTCAATCAGCCGGGGAAATGTCTAGAATAGAGGGAATAATCCTTTCTACTACTGAACACAGCTCTGGATATTTATGGCAGTTTTGCAAGTATTACATATTCCCGACGAGCGCCTTCGCAAAGTCGCTAAACCGGTCGAAAAAGTGAATGCGGACATTCAGCGCATCGTCGATGATATGTTCGAAACAATGTATGACGAAGAAGGTATTGGCCTGGCCGCTACGCAGGTTGATATTCATCAGCGCATCATCGTTATTGATGTTTCTGAAAACCGCGACGAGCAGCTGGTGCTGATTAACCCAGAGCTGCTGGAAAAAAGCGGCGAGACCGGTATCGAAGAAGGCTGTCTGTCTATTCCGGAACAGCGGGCGCTGGTGCCACGCGCGGAGAAAGTGAAAATTCGTGCGCTGGACCGTGAAGGTAAAACGTTTGAACTGGAAGCGGATGGTCTGCTGGCTATTTGTATCCAGCACGAAATGGATCACCTGGTCGGTAAACTGTTTATCGATTATCTGTCGCCGCTGAAACAGCAACGTATTCGTCAGAAAGTTGAAAAACTCGACCGTTTGAAAGCGAAAGCTTAAGGACAACAAGCAACGTGTCAGATTCTCTGCGTATTATTTTCGCCGGAACCCCCGATTTTGCAGCGCGTCATCTTGACGCGCTGTTGTCTTCTCAGCACCAGGTTGTCGGCGTCTTTACTCAACCAGACCGCCCTGCAGGCCGTGGTAAAAAACTTATGCCAGGCCCGGTAAAAGTGCTGGCTGAAGATAAAGGCATTCCGGTCTTTCAACCCGCTACGCTTCGTAAGGCGGAAAATCAGCAGCTTGTTGCCGATCTCAATGCCGATGTGATGGTTGTGGTCGCTTACGGCCTGATCCTCCCTCAGGCTGTGCTCGATATGCCTCGCCTGGGTTGCGTAAACGTACATGGTTCGCTGCTGCCTCGCTGGCGCGGCGCGGCGCCAATTCAGCGTTCCTTATGGGCTGGGGATGCAGAAACTGGCGTCACTATCATGCAAATGGACATTGGCCTCGATACCGGCAATATGCTCTATAAGCTGTCCTGCCCTATTGAAGCGGAAGACACCAGCGGCATCTTGTACGATAAACTCGCCGGGCTAGGCCCGAAGGGCCTGTTGGACACACTTCAGCAGTTAGCCGCCGGAACAGCAAAGCCAGAAGTACAGGACGAAGCGTTGGTCACCTATGCTGAAAAACTCAGCAAGGAAGAAGCCCGTGTTAACTGGAATCTTTCCGCCGCTCAATTGGAACGCTGCATTCGCGCCTTTAACCCGTGGCCAATGAGCTGGCTGGAGATTGACGGGCAGCCGCTGAAAGTCTGGCGAGCTTCAGTCATCAACATACAGGCAAACTCTGCGCCCGGCACCATTGTTGCCACCAGTAAACAGGGCATCCAGGTAGCGACCGCTGACGGCATTCTGAATCTTGAAGAGCTGCAGCCAGCCGGCAAAAAAGCCATGAAAGCACAGGATCTCCTTAATTCGCGCCGTGAATGGTTCGAACCCGGAACGGTCCTCGCCTGATCAAGCTGTACTTATACGCCCAGGGTAACCTGGGCATTTTTGTTTATAGCGCTGGAAAAACCAGAGCACGGTAATGAAAAAAACACTAAATCTTCGCAGCCTGGCTGCCCAAACAATTGAACAGGTTGTCGAACAGGGACAATCATTAAGTAATGTACTGCCTGCGGTACAGCAGAAAGTCTCTGATAAAGACAGAGCGCTGCTGCAGGAGCTGTGCTTTGGCGTTTTGCGTACTCTGCCGCAGCTGGAGTGGCTAGTTGGCAAACTCATGTCGCGCCCGATGACCGGCAAACAGCGTACGATCCATTACTTAATTATGGTCGGCTTCTACCAGATTCTGTATACCCGTATTCCTGCGCATGCCGCACTTGCCGAAACCGTTGAGGGTGCCATCGCCATCAAACGTCAGGCATTTAAGGGCTTAATCAACGGCGTACTGCGGCAGTTCCAGCGCCAGCAGGAAAGCCTGATGGCTGAGGCTGCTAAGCATGAAAGCCGTTTTCTGCATCCAACCTGGCTCCTGCAACGCCTGAAGAAAGCTTACCCCGACACCTGGCAAAGTACTGTCGATGCGAACAATCAACGTCCCCCAATGTGGCTACGTGTAAACCGTCAGCATCATACACGCGAAGCATGGATGGCATTGCTGGCTGAGGCTGGTCTAGAAGGCCACGCACATCCCAAATACAGTGACGCGGTACGTCTTGATGCCCCCGCCCCCGTTCAGGCTTTACCTGGATTTGAACAAGGTTGGGTCACGGTTCAGGATGCTTCTGCGCAGGGAAGCGTCGATCTTTTAGATCCGCAAAACGGCGATACCATACTGGATCTTTGTGCAGCCCCTGGCGGCAAGACAACACATATTCTGGAAGCTGCACCGGATGCAAAAGTCATGGCCGTCGACGTTGATGCGCAGCGCCTGAAACACGTGCATGAAAACCTCGATCGGTTAGGTATGAAGGCAGAAGTGAAACAGGGGGACGGTCGTTTCCCGGCACAGTGGTGCGGTGATGCTAAGTTTGATCGCATTTTGCTCGATGCGCCGTGTTCGGCAACCGGTGTGATTCGCCGCCATCCGGACATCAAATGGCTACGCCGTGACAGGGATATCCCAGAGCTGGTTGCTCTACAAAAAGAGATTCTGGACGCTATCTGGCCCCATCTCAAATCCGGCGGTACGCTGGTTTATGCTACCTGCTCTGTTCTACCGGACGAAAACAAAGAACAGGTCAGCGCGTTTCTGGCACGCCATGCCGATGCAAAACTGGTTGAAACCGGTGATGCCAAGACACCTGGCATTCAAAATCTGCCCGCAGCAGATGACGGTGACGGCTTCTACTACGCTAAGCTAATTAAGAACTGACTCTCCCAAGGGCGAGTCGTAAGTTTCATCACTCGTGAAGCGATAAACGATGAAAATAATCATTCTGGGTGCTGGCCAGGTTGGCGGTACTCTGGCGGAAAACCTGGTCGGTGAAAACAACGATATCACCGTCGTCGACACCAACCAAGCTCGCCTGCGCATTTTGCAGGATAAGTTCGACTTACGCGTAGTTCAGGGCCATGGGTCTCATCCCCGGGTACTTCGCGAAGCTGGGGCGGATGATGCCGATATGCTGGTTGCGGTAACCAGTTCTGACGAAACGAACATGATAGCCTGCCAGGTCGCCTATTCGCTGTTTAATACGCCGAACAGGATTGCCCGCATTCGCGCACCTGACTATGTTCGCGATGCGGAGAAACTGTTCAATGCGGAAGCGGTGCCCATCGATCACCTGATTGCTCCAGAGCAGCTGGTCATCGACAATATTTATCGCCTGATTGAATACCCTGGCGCGCTTCAGGTTGTGAATTTTGCAGAAGGTAAGGTCAGCCTGGCCGTAGTGAAAGCATACTACGGCGGCCCGCTTGTGGGTAACGCTCTCTCTACAATGCGAGAGCATATGCCCCATATTGATACTCGCGTAGCCGCTATCTTCCGTCACGACCGTCCTATTCGTCCTCAGGGCTCAACTATCGTGGAAGCCGGTGATGAAGTTTTCTTTATTGCTGCGTCACAAAATATTCGCGCGGTAATGAGTGAACTTCAGCGTCTCGAAAAACCTTATAAGCGTATCATGCTGGTTGGCGGCGGTAATATTGGGGCTGGTCTGGCACACCGCCTGGAGAAAGATTACAGCGTAAAACTGATTGAACGGGACCAGCAGCGGGCTTCTGAACTTGCTGAAATGCTACAAAATACCATCGTATTTTATGGTGATGCTTCCGATCAGGAATTATTGGCAGAAGAACATATTGATCAGGTCGATCTCTTTATTGCGGTAACCAATGACGATGAAGCTAACATCATGTCGGCAATGTTGGCCAAACGGATGGGAGCCAAAAAAGTCATGGTGCTCATTCAGCGTAATGCCTACGTCGATTTAGTCCAGGGTAGCGTAATTGATATTGCAATCTCTCCCCAGCAGGCAACCATTTCGGCTCTACTTGGGCATGTTCGTAAAGCCGATATAGTGGGTGTCTCATCACTTCGCCGCGGCGTTGCTGAAGCCATAGAGGCCGTTGCCCACGGGGATGAAAGTACCTCGCGCGTTGTAGGGAGAGTGATCGACGAGATAAAACTACCACCGGGTACGATCATTGGCGCTGTCGTTCGTGGAAATGATGTCATGATTGCAAACGACAATCTGCGCATCGAACAGGGCGATCATGTCATTATGTTCTTAACGGATAAGAAATTTGTCAGCGATGTAGAACGGTTGTTCCAGCCAAGTCCCTTCTTCCTCTAAACTAAACAGGGCAGAACTCTTTTTGCCCTGTTTGAATCCAATAAAACCACTTTATTATTATGGAATTAACAAAATTCTTATTTTCTACAGCAATGGAAATTAAGACATCCTTTGTTAGAATTATTACTGTCAGCCGGCACAAGGAGAAATAAATGAGTATTTTAAAAGAGTTTCGCGAATTCGCGATGCGCGGAAACGTTGTTGATTTGGCAGTGGGTGTGATTATTGGTGCAGCATTCGGGAAAATTGTTTCCTCACTGGTTGCGGATATTATTATGCCGCCACTGGGTCTGCTGATTGGTGGCGTTGATTTTAAGCAGTTTGCTTTAACATTGCGTGATGCACAGGGCGATGTGCCAGCGGTAATCATGCACTACGGCGTATTTATTCAGAATATTTTTGACTTCCTGATTGTCGCTTTTGCTATCTTCATGGCCATCAAAGTGATCAATAAACTGAATCGCAAGAAAGCGGAAGAGCCGGCGGCACCTCCAGCACCTTCTAAGGAAGAAGTTTTGCTAAGTGAAATTCGCGATCTGCTGAAAGAACAGAATCAGCGTAATTAATCCAGGCAGCGAAAAACAGAAGGCCAGTGGTAAAAAAGCTGATTGCTTGTTTGCCACTGGCCTCCCAGTTACCCCGCTTACCGTGCTTCTCATTACGTTGATAACTGCCTTTCCCCTTCTTATTCTTCTCAATTCTTTGACTGAACAGCGGGTCATGTAGCAGTGCCTCAATGGCATTATCTTTAATTTGCCCTTTTTGGTGGCGATATTTTGTGCTCATAGTAGCTCCAGATGGGTTAAATTAGCGCCGCGAGTCTATTCCTCGTTAAATAAAAGATCAAGCAGCTATTTCTTACTGCTGGCTCCCTGCTCCAGCGCTTCAAGAATAGAACAATAAACGCTACTGTGTGCGCTACCGCAGCAAGCATCATTCAAACGCTGCAGGGAACGACGCATATTCTGCAGCTCTTTAATCTTGGACTCAACCTCACTCAACCTGCTCTCTACAATACCCTTTGATTCCTGACAGGTATGATGCTCAGGATCGATACGGATCGAAAGCAGCTCCCGGATTGCCTCCAGCGTGAAGCCCAGCTGCTTGGCATAGCGAATAAATTTGAGGCGCTGCAAATCGCTGTCGCTGTAGAGCCGAAAACCGCCTTCAGTACGAATTTCATGCTCCATCATATTTTGCTTTTCGTAGTAGCGGATAGTATCTGGTGTCACATCCGCAAGCTTAGCCAATTCACCTATGCGAAACATCACTTCTCCTCATCAATTTGTTGCATCAGTTTTTCTGCATACTCGCCACGCAAGAAATCCGTGTTCACGCCCGCTTGTCGAAGCTTAAGCTCAAGAAGGGCAAGCTTTTTGCTGATTACCTGATAATCCCCACTCTGAGCATGCACGGTTTTGAGCAGATCAACCAGAGCAAGCGCATCTTTACGTTGCTGCATCTTCAGCGGTAAGCAACCCGCATTTTTTAGCAGGCGATATCCGGCACGAAGTTCAGGAGGAACATGACTATCATCGTCGAGCAATATAGGTTCACCGCTGCCAGGCAGACTATCAAAATCACCGTTACGCTGGGCATCAACGATATGCCGTTCTGCCCACTGATCGAGCAACCACATAGCGACCTCAGTTCTATAAGGAGTATGACAAGAATACGAGGAAAGTATCGGGAAGGAGATATTCTGGATATAAAAAAACCGGGCAAGCCCGGTTTTTCTACGTTACTACAGATTACTCTGCAGCAGCTTCTGTTTGAGACTCGGCGCGATCAACCAGCTCGATGTAAGCCATCGGAGCATTGTCACCAGCACGGAAGCCACACTTCAGAATACGAGTGTAACCACCTGCACGGCTCGCAAAACGCGGACCCAGTTCATTAAACAGTTTTGCCACGATCTCGTTATCACGAGTGCGGGCGAATGCCAGACGACGATTAGCAACGCTGTCAGTCTTGGCAAGAGTAATCAGCGGCTCAACTACGCGACGCAGCTCTTTCGCTTTAGGCAGGGTCGTCTTGATGATCTCATGACGAACCAGTGAACCTGCCATGTTGCGGAACATAGCCTGGCGATGGCTGCTGTTGCGG
>NZ_DASYBS010000173.1:0-2646 GCF_036500665.1 Cedecea sp. | reverse complement strand
GTGCCGGAAAATGACGATGCTTTTCGGGAACGCATTCAACTTTCGTGGGCCCGGCTGAACACCGCAGGGGCGCGAAACGCCTACCGGTTTCACGCTAAATCGGCGGACACAGATGTACTGGATGCGGATGCCTACGGGCCTGAAACCCACAGTCGGCCGGGCGAGGTGGATGTGTACGTGCTTTCCCGTACGGGAGATGGCATCGCACCACAAGCCCTGCTGGAGAAGGTGGCCCGCACGCTGAGCGCCGATGAAGTGCGTCCCTTAACGGATTATGTCAGTGTAAAAAGTGCCGTGAATATTCCTTACACCGTGACTGCCGAGCTGGAAATCCCGGATGGCCCTGACGCGCAGACCGTGCTGCAGAATGCGACAGACGTCGTTACGGCGTACACAGTCCTCTCGCATCGCATCAGGATGCTGGTGTCACTGGATGCGTTTTATGCGGCGCTCCGACAGGCCGGAGTAGTCAGAGTACGACTGAGCAGTCCGGGAGCGGATCTTGAGGCTGAGGCGGGAAAAGCCCCGCTGTGTACGGCGATAAACATCACCCGCAAGGGAGCGGCGAATGGCTGATAAATTTCGCTCTCTCCTTCCTCCTGGTGATAACCCCCGGGAGCGTGCGCTGGAACGGGCAGGAACTGAACAAATCCTGTCGCTGGATACGGGCATGGTGAGTGCGGTGAAAAATCCCGATACCTGCCCGGTTCATCTTCTTCCGTGGCTTGCCTGGGAGTTTGCGGTGGATTTCTGGGACGACAGCTGGAGTGAGGCGCAAAAGCGGCGGGTGATACAGGATGCGGCTTACGTTCATCAGCACCGGGGAACAGCAGGTGCCGTCCGCCGTTCGCTGGGCGCTGTCGGGCTGCCGACCACGGTCGTTGAGTGGTGGGAAGAGATGCCGCGAAAAGATCCCTACACATTTCGAATTGAAGTTTACAGCCAGCAGGAAATCGATGCAGCGCTTTACGGGCGCATTCGTCAGCAGGTTAATAAGGCTAAAAATCTGCGGAGTTATCTCAGCAGCATCGACGTGGTCGCTGACCTGGGGGCGGCCGGAACGTATTACACAGGTGGCGCGGTGACCGCTTACATCGATGTCGTGATAAAAAGTGGAGAGTAGTGTGGCAGAAAAATATTATTCCATCCTGACGAACAGGGGCAAAGAACTTGAGGCTGAAGCTATAGCGAGTGGCATTGCCGTCATTATTCAGGATTTTGTGATTGGGGATGGCAACGGGCAGGTGGTAACCCCGGACCCGCAAGGCACCACGCTGGTGAATGAAGTCTACCGGGGAACCATCTCAGACCTCTCAGTTTCTCCTGAACAGTCGAATCAGTTTATAGCCCATCTGGTGATCCCTGCGACCACAGGCGGATTCACCGCGCGTGAGGCCGGGCTGCTGACGGATAAAGGCGAGCTTTACTCCGTCGCAAACCTTGCTGCTATAGAGAAGCCTGAAAGCGGCATAAATGTGAACCTGCAGTACCGCCTTGCCGTGTCTGAAACCGCAGATATTGAGCTAAAGGTGGCTACGGGAGATGGCCTGTTTCTTCGTCAGGATGCAAATCTGGGGGATGTGAAAGACAACGTTGCCGCACGCAGGAACATCGGCCTGGGGGATATTGCGACGCATGACGCCAGGGAATTTGTGCCGGTCACGGGCGGTGATGTGGCCTGGCTCGATAATGCGGATCACTATGCAACAAAAGAGGGAGCGTGGCCCGGCGGTGGTGCCTTTCAGGGCCAGCTGGCTGACCGGCGAGCCCTGTTTTATTCCGCCGGTTACAGCGCCGGCGGGAACGTGTATCTGCCCATGACCAAAGCGACCGTGCAGACGTCGGGGACCGGGTATCAGGCTGCCATCAGCTACGGGGTGCTGGTCTCCGGAAAAAATGATTTTCCTTCCGGCTGTATTCATATTCTCGATGACCAGGGGCGCGACCATATCTGGATGTTTAACCCCAACGATAATTCATTTACCGCGAACGGCTCCATTCGCGCAGGCGCCAGCGTGTATGCCGGCGGGGCGATTTTCGAACCGGGCGGTAATATCAATGGCGAAATCTGGGGTGGCTGGCTGAGCACATGGCTCGCTAATCAATTTACCGCGCGGGATAACAACATCAATACCCGTGCCACATGGGACTGGGCAAATGGTCAGCTTGCCGCACGGGACAACAATATTAACACCCGCGCCACATGGGACTGGGTGAATCAGCGCATTGGCGAAGTACAGAGCTGGACGTCGCAGAACTTTGTTTCCAGTGTGCAGCTGGGCGCGGTGATTTCCACCTGGTGGCCTGCCGCGGGCGGTGACGCGCCTGCGGGTTACGTGCTGACAGGTGGGGATTTTAATGAAGACCAGTCTTATGTTCGCTACAAACCCGTTCAGTTCTGGACGCGTGGCGGGTGGGTTAATGCGCAGGGGTAATGATGCAGAATATTAAAAATTTCAGGGTAAAACAGCCCACTAAACACGACACTGAAAAGTACGGTGATGCCACTGCCGGTATACGTTTTTTCGAATCAGAAGACGGGCAGGACTGGTATGAATGCCAGTCTTTGTTTGCGGATAACACGATAAAAATCATGTACGACAGCGAGAATGTGATTCGCTCCGTCATCGATAAGCCGGTGCCGGA
>NZ_DASYBS010000172.1:0-1503 GCF_036500665.1 Cedecea sp. | reverse complement strand
TACCTTCGGCGAGGCCGCCTGTTTGCAAGAGCTGGAAGGCCTGCTGGCACACCGTGATGGTATTACCGCGCTGGATCTGGCCGGTGACGAACTCGGTTTCCCTGGCAGCCTGTTCCTCAATCATTTCAACCGTGCCCGTGCTGCAGGTCTGCGCATCACCGTGCACGCCGGTGAAGCCGCTGGTCCGGAAAGCATCTGGCAGGCGATCCGCGAGCTGGGTGCCGAACGCATCGGCCACGGTGTGAAAGCCGTTGAAGATCCGGCATTGATGGATTTCCTGGCGGAACAGGGTATTGGTATCGAGTCCTGCCTGACCTCTAACATTCAGACCAGCACTGTGCCGTCACTGTCGCAGCATCCGCTGGCGAAATTCTTGCGTCACGGCGTAATGGCGTCGATCAACACCGACGACCCGGCGGTTCAGGGCATCGAAATTGAGCATGAATACCTGGTCGCGGCACCACAGGCCGGGCTGACAGAGGCGGAGATCCGCACCGCTCAAGAAAATGGCCTGAAAATGGCGTTCCTCAGCGAGCAGGAAAAGCAGGCGCTGCGCGATAAAGTTCGCGGCTAATTGAATAATGGGTCCAATGTTGCGTCATACATGTCAGTTAAGCCTGACAGATGATTTCGTTGGTGCCTGTTAGTTGCGTGTAAGGGGAATTGCCACAAACGTAGGGCAATTATCTGTAAGAACAATGTCCGGCAATTGGAGGGGCCGAAGGCGCGGCCCCTCCACCCCCGCCTTCGCTTAACACCCTCTGTCTGCTACGCAGATGCCCTCGCGGCGTCACCCTTGTCGGGCGGGTCGTCTACGACAAACGTCCCTGTTTGTCTCGCCTCAACCGGCCTTCCCTGGCCAGTTGCCCCTGACAACGCCTCCTTGATCAGCAGAGGGTGATGCGCACTCAAGGTCAACACCCGAATCTGTCGTCACCGGGTTGCCTATCCAATGTGTTTGACGTTACGGACTGAAAACAAAGGTGATGATGAGATGAGCACGCTGTTGGGAGCCCTTGAAGACGCCGAACGCAGGAATGGCGCATAGGCGAAACCGCCATGGACGGCGGTTTCAGGCGAGGCAGGCAGGGACGCCTGTCGTAGCCGGCAATGATGCGACGTGACGAAGTGAGGGAAGTTGGCGAAGCCAACCGTCTGATGGGGCAAAGGCGCGGGTTGCAAGGGTCCGCGCCTTACGGTCCCTTGCTCGGTCGGTGCGCATAAACCGCATAGAACCGCGCAGGTTTATCGACCGAAACGTTACTCATACGCTTAGACAAATACTCACTGAGCAATATAGCTCAATTTATTCAGGCCCATTTTTTACTTCGTCGCCAGCACTTCTGCCCGCTGTTTGGCGGTTTTGCGCGCATAGCGCTGCGCTAACACGGCGCACACCATCAATTGCACCTGATGGAAAATCATCAACGGCAACACCATTGCCCCCACTGCCGCCGCTGGGAACAACACATTGGCCATTGGAATGCCATTCGCCAGGCTCTT
>NZ_DASYBS010000171.1:0-9083 GCF_036500665.1 Cedecea sp. | reverse complement strand
TGTGAGTCGTATTCGTTCTGACTCTCCAGAACCATACGGATGGCCCGCTGGCGGACCTCAGGGGAAAAACGCGTATTTTTAGTCATCCTGTTTGCCTCTTTCTCAAGGAGTTTAGTCTCCAGGATTTCCGGGGCGGTTCAGCGGTGCCCGTTTGAATAATCTTCCCCTTTCTGGTAAGAACAAATATAAAGCTTTTCCTGCTCCACATCCCGTGCACAATAAAGACCGGTATCATCAATACTGACCTCACTCAGCGGCAGAATACCTGGCTGGGTGATAATGGATTGAGGGGCGCTCCAGTTGCCATCATGCAATATATGTGCATATTTCAGCAGATACTCAACGGTTTTTTCGGTCGTGCCACCCGTTGCCTTGCCCGTTTCCCGGCGCTCCCCCCACACCAGATAGAGCCGTGACTGAAATATGACCGGACGTATCAGATTATTCACTGGCGTTACTGCAACAGTGATTTTTTTCCATTCCGTCCAGGCGTTAGCGGGAAGTTTTCCGGACGATAACTTGCCAATATCCGCCGAGCGCCAGTAATAGTCGCCAATATCGGAACGCCCGACGATGTATGTTGTCCCACTCTGGTCACTGATGCCATCATGATAACCACTGATAACCTCCAGATTGGCGATTTCCTCAAAGCGGGTCATGTACGTTTTGAATGCTTCCTCCACTGAATCGCGGGTCAGTTCACTCTGACTGAGAGACTGCAGCATTTCGTTCATCATCCCGGTTTGCCCGACACGCACCGCCGGGTCAATATAGTTTTCCGGGTAATAAACCAGCTGAGAAACCGCCGCCCAGGTACTGTAGCGTTTGTTATACCTGTCCCAGTCGATAAAGAACTGGCGGGTTTTGATGATATTATTTACTTCTTCTCCTTCCTGACCATTCAGCGACCGGTTCACATACAGTTGCACAGAAGCAATGGCTTCAGCCAGACGTGTAGTTTTTACCTGTGCTGACACCTGATAATCCAGCAGTAGATACCCATAAAGCGTTTTGCGGTCAGTAACCCATGCCGGGGTGGTTTTTTTAATGGCATAAGCACTTAACGCCGCGCTGAGAGCTTCATCCAGTACTGCCTGCAGGCACTCCGTCTGTTGACGGTCAAGTCCGGCCTGCAGCGAGTGGCTGATATTTCCCCACTGCTTCCAGTCGGGCAGTGTGTCAGGCTCTGAATATTTCAGTGCCACCAGAGAGGCCACCCCATCTGGCGTAATACCAAGGGTTGTGGCCATATCCACCCACTGCATAACAATATCCACATCTTCAACAGTCTGAATAAATGTCAGTGCATCATTATGTTGCTTCATCCCCTGAGTAACCATCTGCTCATCCAGTTTCATCGCCCGGGCGAATTTAACCGGCGTAAGCTCCTTATTTTTCAGTGCATCCAGCACCTCTGTGGCTGAGGTTTCGCACCCCAGTAACCATCTGTGCAAATAAGCCAGCCAGCGCACAGTGGCAAGAGAATGTGGCAGGCTTTCAGACTTAAACTGAATGCAGCCTGGCATGGTGACAGCAAGCGACAGCTCGGCTGACGTCAGCTTGAGTGAGCGAACAACCAGCACCAGTTGCCCCAGCACCTGGCAAAATGCAATAATCTGTTTATTCTCTTCAGCTGTAAGCGAATCCTTCACCATTAATGACAGAAACTTATATACTGACAGTTCCTCTGGTTTCAGCTGTTCGAGCCAGCGCAGGATATCTGCCGCGATTTCTGTTGAATCCAGCCCTGTGGCTGCCGCAATAAACGGGGCGGCACGCGTATACTGATTTTCAGGAGTAATAATCTGTCCAGTTAAACCATCGCGGAGCGTGGTTTGCAGCGTCTTAATTTCAGGGGTGCTATCGGTGGAGTAATGTTCCGTCAGCATCGGCCAGAGGTCATCCACCGTCCAGCCCTGCGCTTTAATCCAGCGGGTGCACTGGTCCAGGTAACTGGTCAGGGCAATGAGGTCTGGTGTATTCATCTTTAAGAAACTTTTTTTGGCGTAAGGAGTCACTGACAATAGTAACGCCAGTTCAGTGACCGTTAACCCATGCACTTCCGCCAGCAGTTTTACCCGGTACATCAGGGAGAGATTGTCAATGGTACAGGTGAAACTGGGGAGTGGTGTATTCCTGTTGATCAGGGACCACAGGGTATACAACTCAGCATCATTAACCTGAAATGCGCGTTTGAGCACGCCAGTATGGAAGGTATTCGTGTTTTCAGCGGGATTCAGGTTGATGGTGATTGTGTCATCGGCATAAAATTCCTGCCCGTTCAG
The DNA here is from genome assembly GCF_036500665.1 of Cedecea sp. Taxonomy (NCBI): domain Bacteria; kingdom Pseudomonadati; phylum Pseudomonadota; class Gammaproteobacteria; order Enterobacterales; family Enterobacteriaceae; genus Cedecea; species Cedecea sp. The sequence continues at coordinate 6,798 of NZ_DASYBS010000171.1, read as the reverse complement.
CGGTGGGGTGTTAAATAAACGGGTAAATACGCTACGTTCTCCACCGTGGCTTACCTGGCTGATTGCGGCACCTGCCAGCACCAGCGATGCTGAGGCATCCAGATGGTAATATTGCATATAATCGTGAATACGGAACAGTTTGTTCAGAACATGAATATTAATTGTCAGATCATTATCGGTACTTTCGCTCTCAATGACCGAGAGGATATCTGCGGGAGAAATGCCGGTGGCTTTCCAGAGGCGGATAAGTTTGTTGAGCTTAAGCAGAAAAATGGTGAAACTGTAGCGAGTAATGTTAAAATTAACATTAGCGTAATATCCGCCATTTTTGCGGGTCACCGCGATAATGACATCTTTTTTTATTTGCTCTTCTGATAAGGTCAGGGGGAAGGATTCCGGATTGTTTTTACGTATATCATAATTGTCGCTCTGGAAGATATCAGAGCTCCACTTCCCGTCTGTTCCTATTGAGAGTGAGCCTTTGCCAGGATTATCAACAATGGTAAAATTGAAAACATAATTATTGCCACCGACAGGAATCAATTCGGTGTAACCAAACTGATAAGCGTTATGCCCTGCTGTTCGTGTAATCAGCACAGACTCCAGCGTTTCCCCATCGTTAAGCAAGGTGACAAGTCGGTCATTCCGGTAATGTTGTACATCCGGTCTGGCATCGTTATGAATCAGGATATTCAACAATGGTGACAGCTCTTCGTAGGTCAGCCCGTAATAACGGGCGAGCGCCGATAAAGACTGCAGTGACCGAATATTGGTATCACCAAAATTTTCTTTTATCAGCGTATCGGCATTTGCATCTGTAATATTTTCGGTGAGGATCTTCAATAACTCTGGTGAAATGTGTGCCTTCAGGGCTAACAGCGAAACTGAATCAACTCTGGCGGTTACATCAGGATTTCGACGAAAAGCTGAAAAGGTTTCATCCTGCAGAAAAATGGACTGCCGGATAGTTTCATAGGACAGGTGGAACGGTGTATCACTCGTGAAACGGTAAGCGGAGAGCATTTCCATTACCTTATCGTAATTTTTCCCCTCTTTAACCTGAATACCCTCCATCAGCAATTCATTAGAAAGTGACAGCGTTGATAACTCATCTTCCATATTCTGTTGCGACAAAGACAATGAGGCCAGATCCGGGCGACGGATATCCAGATGGTGCTCCGAGCCTGGCTCGTGTAATTTCCTGGCTTCGAGGTACAGTTCGGTGAGATAACCTGCCGGTGAAAACATGGAGGCGACAGAGCCAGGTTTGACAAACTTACCGGCACGATTGCCAAACAGTTCATCATAGCTGCGCCGGTTGGCTGACTGACAAATCCCCAAACGAACAGCATTGGCCAGTTGAGGGTTGGCACGACTCAGGATACGGATGTCTTCCATCCTGTTTTCTTTTAGTGCGTTCTGTGCCTGCTGATAAAGAAAGTTTCGTTCTCCCCACGTCAGTACATTACCTGTGATTTTATTAATTTCCGGGAAAGATAATCCTGTAAAATGAGACAATGAATAACTCTCAGAGTCAGATGGAAATTGTGTTTTGAATGTTGCTGATTTTTTTCTATATAAATCCAGCTTATTTAAAATATATTTCATGCAATACATATTTACTATATCTCATGTTGAACCTCTCGGTTTTAGAGAGAGTTTTTTTCAGTGAAATCAGGCAGCCAGAACCAGCGTGAGAATGCGATTGTTTTTTGAGTACAGCCAATTACTGGCGGATAAGAAAGCTTATGGGCACTGCTGCAAAATTAGCGATGAGGTAGCCTTAATCCTTGTAAAAAGTGCCCACATTTCAAAAACTCTGCTCATCAGAAGCATCTCAACCAAGGGAGCACCGTAATAGGAGAGGATAGGGGTATCCTTAATGTAAATTAGGTGTGTGTTTTCCAATACCTAACCATCCACATGTTACGCAAAAGGCAGCTTCAGCATCCTCACGGGGACGGATTGTTCCGGGCAGAGCAGTTTTATCTGCTGGTCGTGTAAATAAATAACCTGTTCCGGATTTTGGCAACCTGCTGCCTTTAATGTGACAGAGCCTGAACCCAGCACTCTCATGGTCAGTCAGGTCAAAGAATATCGCCTCATCTTACAGGTGAGTGACGTGCCAATCCAGCAAGGCCTCTCGGATATACGGGTACCACCGGGCAGCCAGAGACTCAGTAAGTCCGGCGGCTTTTAAAGAACATTTCCATCATCATTCCTTCTCTATGCAGGTGGTGCCATAATAGTAGCGACAGCCTGTTTGTCTGCGTTACACTTTTCCAACGCCAGATGCAAGCGCGCCACATAACCCGGGTATTCACCCCAGGTCCGAACGGTAAAATCTGGCGACGGGCAAGGGAGCAGTAGATGGTGAGGTACAGGATTAATGGGAGAGTGCATCACCGTGGAGGGTTTTGCGCTGCAACCGGATAACATCATCAGGCACAGCAATAGCAGCACAGGGTATCTGTGCCAAAGCTCGATGGAGTTGTTTTTGGTGTTGTTCATTGTTTTCCTCTAGGCGCTGCTGTGTCTGCTGACGCTTGGTAAGAGCTGCCGACAGACGAGACTCTCGTTGTTTGACATTTTCAATCTGGATCTGCAGGATATTCAGCTGCTGGTTCAGCAGGATATTGCTTTTCTGCAAGGCGATAAGACGATCCTGTTGACTGTTAATCCACAATCCGCCAGCAACCAGCAAGACGAGAAAACTCAACAGGCCAATTGGTTTTATCATATTCAGACTCATGATTTATTTCCCGGCTCCGATAATATTCGGTTCCACACCCAGTGCAGTAGAGTTCTGCCAAGCGTGCTGCAGATATCGGCCATGTTCTGGCTTATGTAGATTCCTAGCTTCGCGACACAGTTCGGTGAGATAACCCGCCGGAGAAAACTTGGAGGTGACTGAACCTAGTATGACAAATTTGCGGGCACGGCCACCAAATAAATCTTTATATATACGCAGGTTGTCAGGTTGATAAGTACCCAGGCGAGCAGAATCGGCGGGACTCATCCATACTATTTTCTTTCAGTACATTGTGTACCTCCTGATTGAGAAAGTTTTTTCGCCGCATTTCAATATATCAATGAAGCTACAAGAGTTTTATTATGCTCAGGAGTAGTCATATTTATAAACTCCAACTCTGAATTTTAGCGGTCTATCGCACCTGTGGCTAGGCTTGTGTTTATAGTTACATTAATATACTTTGCATTCTACACATATATAAACGCATCTCACGAAGCATGAGATAAATAAAATAATACTCGGCAACACACTATAAACAATGGCTTTCCCTAATAATAAAAAGGCAGGTAAGGATATAATTTCTTTGTTGGCATTTAAATACTAACAAGGTAAGTTATCAATTCCTGCCTTTTACATAGCGGACGTTAAATAATTATGGTGTCATATTAAACATCCAGTGGGATCCCCCACTTCCCTTTCTCAGTAGTGAACTGATTTAAACCATTCAAACCGTCATAATAGAACTCAAGATCAATAAAGAAACGAGCACCAGTCCAGTAGTTAGTTCCTATTCTGAACTCTTTACCGATTTCATTTTTATTAGATGGGAGGTAACCAACAGACGCCTCATTACCCTCATCATCATAAGTAAATAACTCAGCTCTTACACCATAAGGCAGAGTGTATTTTGCCGTGCGATGCTTACCTTCTTCCGCTTTAAATAGGGTATGCAGGCTTCGGCATTCCCCCATTCCGACAGAATTGATAAACTCACCAGTGGTGTCATCATAGAACTCAATTTTATTATCACCATAGCTGATTCCGCGCCACAATTGTGTTTTAAACCAGTCTTTATAAAGACTAGCATCTTCATTGGGTTTTTTCATTGTATCATAAATGAACCAGTTACGTTTTGCATTATATTTATCAAGTGCAGAAGGTGCGGCATTGATATTAAAGTCGTCACCTAATGCATTCCCAATTTTGGTGCATGCGTCGTTAAACCATAAGACTATTTCATGATGCAGCATCGCGGCGTTATAAATACCTGTAGCTTCCAGCGCATAGGTTCGTGATTTATAGTCAATAAATTTGGCAAGTCGTTCAGTTGTATCTTTGTTACCAGAACTATTACCTTGTTTGCTGTATGTCAAATCGTTATTGTTAGTATAGTCTTTCACCCAGTGGCTACGGTTGCTGGGAATAACATGGTTAGTACTCCAGATACGTATTCCATTCCCTTGACGATCAAAAGCTTGATTGTAAACTTTATCAAGAAATTGCCAAGAATCATTAATAAATTTTCGACAATTATTCAAAACATCCTTAGTTAAATTGTTATTATGATCTTCATCCAGATATACCAGAAAAGCTCCATAAATAAAACCCATTACCAACATGCATTGTGGGGCCAGTTTGTAATGGATGGCAAACTCTTCCAGTTCCGGGTCAGGGGAGAAGAAACGATGTGACAATGCAAGTGCAGCATCATAATAATCTTTACGTGCCACTGAACGCTTACTTTTATTATTGTCGGAAGGCGTTTCATCATAATCTTTGGTGACCGCCGCCAGTGTTGTTTTGTAGCGTTCCAAATCGTCTAGCCACTTCAGAATTTCAAATTTATTGTGGTTACTGATTTTTTCACCTACCTGTTTTCTGATTTCCTCCTTCACATCTTCCATGGTCAGTGAATTTGGCGGAAAAATCATCCCCAAAATCAGATCTGCAAACGGCCCCAAAAACAACCCGATACCTGCTGTGGAAAGGAAACTACACGTCAGCTTCATTGCTTTACCTGCAAGTTGTGCGCAGGACTTTGTAATCATTGTTGCCGCAGTACGGTTGAACGCATCAGGTATAGTCTTTTTAAGGAGATCCTGAGGATACCCACGATTGTAGTTTTCAGCCGAGGCAGGCAGTTCAACATAGCGACCAATTACACCCGGTAGGATTAATGTGTTCTCAGAGGTGTGACGTGTTGCGTTATCGCTTGCGGGAACGTGTGAGTCAAGCATATCTTCCCAGCTTTGTTCCCGCTCGTCAAAGCAGGCAACCGCATTATATACTGACTCCAGGCCTATGTTCTGTAAATATTCACGAGCAATTTTAGGTTTCAATGTGTGTGAGACATCCTGAATTCTTGCAGCATTTTCTGCGTCAAATTCAACCCAGCTTGTCAGTGAACTTTCTGTATGCGTATCGAACAGATAGACCATCTCATTATAAGGACCCGCCAGGCGTACAGAGAGTGATTGCATACGTTTGTGTGCAGCGTCGCCAGTGGTGCGCGCGATAAAATCAGCAGCATTTGCAAGGAAAGCGCTCACCTCTGGCGACTCGGCGAGCATCAGTTTTGCGCGAACCGCAGAATGCAAAACAATCAGTGATAGGGCAAAAAAGCGGGGGAAATAAGGCAATACTTTGCAGGGGGTTTTCGCGCTCCAGAATAGCTTTTGTTTATTCTCCATCACTCCCATGGCGATCATTAGGTCGTTATTGTATTCCTGAGCAAGGAAGCCTTCCTGTTGGGTGTCCACCATAAGACGGCTAACATGGCTGCTCATTGATGAATTGACCTGTTGAATTATATCACGTTGTTCGGTCGATAATTCCAGCCCAACTGCTTTCACCATATCAGCCTCTTTTTTCATCCATTCACCTTCAGTAGGAAGATGGATTAAATCACCCTCAGCGTTAACCGAAGGATACTTAATAAGCCCAAGGCTGGCTAACGATGTTTTAATATTTTCCAGAGAGAAGTTAATGGTTGTAACTTCTTCCTGTTGCTGAGTGGCGCGTTTTTTTTGTTCACAAGTACACATATTTTCTGACATGATTGATTCTCATATTGTTAAAGAACGCATTGCTTGAATGCGGGTGGTTGTTTCCCTAGGGGAGATGATAAAAATAGCGTTTCCTTTCCAGATTAAATATCAAAATTTTATTTAAATAATACTTAATGGCATTTACCCCCTCAGTTGTTGAATACATTTTTCCAGTGTATGAAGATATTTGTCATTCCCGATTAGGGATGCTTGCCAAGTTAACGGCTACGAAGGCAAAGGGGATAGACTAAGTGCGTGCGGGACCATTAGGCACAGTGCGCGCGGCAAATTCCTCCTCTGCCAAAGCCTGGTGCAGATAAGCCTGTCTTTTACTACTGGCTAATGTGGCTGATGTTTTCCATGTTCTGTATCCTGATGGGCTTTGTGCACCTGAAGCGTGTGTTGAGTAAATCGTTCTTGGCTAGTCTTGTTTATATCTCGCGCCCACATCAATGTTGTGATTTGAGACGCTAGGTATTGATTACAATTTTCAAGGCTTACAGTGCACCAGGCCAGTATAGATCATTAAAAAAAATATAATCAGCCACGGTAGTAACCGGTCTAGTAGTAATTTTATAAGAAACGTTATTCCCCCGTGCGCAGACAATATTCCAGTTCACGTTGTCGCCGGTTTTCCAGACCGGGAACACGTTTACCACTGGCGTAAACCCAGCGCGATAGCTCCTGACAGGCCGCGTTGATATTTCCTGCATTGGCTTCTTTTGCCAGCGTGGAGTTACAGAACGCTGAACTGCCGATATTGAAGGCCAGTGAGACAAATGAGTCATACTGAAACTGCGTCAGCCGCGTATTAATACAGCGTCTTACCGCTGTTTCAGCTGTCTTTACATCACCAAGGAACAGTAGCCCGCCTGCGGCGGGAGCTAAGGCGCTGTCAGAAAGGCGCTTTTTTCAGCTACCGTAGCCCGTTATAATCCCGCGCATGTATATTCCCCGACCTGCAAAGCTCCTCTTCCTGATTGATGATGGCTGGGGTCA
>NZ_DASYBS010000170.1:0-4239 GCF_036500665.1 Cedecea sp. | reverse complement strand
CAAGATTGCTGAGCTGGAACACACGCTTAACACGCGAGGACGGAAATCACTGGGCTACCGCTCACCGAATGAGGTATTTTTAACTTATCTACAGGCGGCATAAACCCCACCGTTTTGTTGCGTTTCGACTGGGAATGGGCCCCCGGGCTTTGATCGTCGGGCGTTCGACGCTGAATTTTTGCCCATCGACAGCGCCATACAGTTCCCCCAACTCCAGTGAATAATACGGGAAGACAGGAAGCGTCTTAATTCCGTCGCCAATACAGTCACATGCAGCCTTCAGCGTGGAGAGACGCAGATATTGCTCGTAGGAATCGTTGAGCGCGTGGTAGGGAATATCACTAGTCTGGGACATCGTCAGATTACCGTGATTCATGGCCTGCGCCATTATTACCGCCATCAGACTGTCTGCATCAGCCCCCGTTTTTACATACAGAGGTTGTACGCCCCCAGGAATTGACACCGTTGATTCACAAAGCGAAAAATATCCGCCAGCTCACACAGGGGCAACTGTGAATAAAAATCCGTCACACTGTCCGATTGCCCGGTCATGTCAGACTTACGCCAGCTAAGTATCTGTGTATCATGATCAAATTCCAGATGTGACAACTTACCCTGCTTAAGCTCCCTGTTGAACGCTATCCACTGGTCATGCAGTTCGCCGGTCAGTTCATCCAGTTGCTGTTCGACCGGGGTTCGTAAAAACGGGATATCCATCTGGGCCAGAATATCGGCTTTTTCCTCTACGGAAACCAGCTCATCTGAAAGGTGGCGGTGCTGCTGGCTGTCATCAAGATAAAGCTCTCCCGCCTCAAGTCGTTTTCTTATTTGTCGGTACAACCAGAATTCATAACGGCTGGCATGAAGCCCGGTTGGTGTATCGTTTTCATCAACGCTCAATAACCAGGTTCGCAGTCGTGACGGGAGCGTAACCGGTGGGCATTCTGCCAGCGGCCGCTGCGTCAACCGCAACTGCTTTGAGAACGTCCCCCTGCCCCATGCCAGCGCCGCAAGCCAGGGGCATTCAGGCGTCACGCTGGAAAAGTTAAGAGTACAAAACAGCGGGCGTAAATGGCGTCGTATATGAGCAGTCTGCGTGTCTACCGCTTCCCATTGTCGGGCCATCCGGCTGGCAGGTTTAACCCGCATTCGCTGCGCGGTGTTCTGCAGGATCTCCCTGGGCATGATTTTCCAGGCTCTCTGGCGCACATCTCCAAAGGGGATGCTGTCCATCACATCATCATCGACAAACAGGGATAACAGACGACCGACTTTATTATTCTCCTGTTGCCGTTGCAGAACATCTGCTTCAAAGTTTTTTCTGGCCTCTTCCTTGCAGCGCTCTTCTGTTTGTTTCATGTGCCACACCATGGCGCTGGTGAGGTTATCTGATAGTTGCCGGTAGCGAAGCCAGATATAGCACATCATATATAACCAGGTTTGCTCTGTTCTGAGGTTCCGCAGATCGTGAATGGTATAAAAATTGACCAGGCTGGCGAAGTACAGCAAATTTTGTTGCGAGATCCCGAGTTCAGGCAGCAACTGTCGCGCCTTCTGATATATCGGCTCCAGCTGGTTTCGTTTCTCCCTTTCCCTGGACATTTGTCGCCATCGAAAATCTTTCGCTTCCTGCTTCAACACGGCCAGTCCGGACAGTGCATCATCTTTCTTCAGGAGTGAGTTCAGTGCACTTTGTGTTTCTGTATCGAGGAAAGACAACAGTATGTCCGCCAGGCGCTGTCGTTCCGTTGACAGTGCTTTACTGATGATTTTCTGAAGCGTGGAATATCCTGGCCGAACGATTTTCTTCTCATTCAGCCAGCAGATAAGTTCGGTGGCAACAAATCCAGGAGTAATATCACGACGCACAATCTGTGCTGCGCGGGCATCGAGCTGCGGGCCAACGGAGCCGGACCACTGATGATACCCAAAGAAGTCGGTAATAAGCTTGCGCTGGGCATAATATTCATGACGGTAATGGTTTTGTCGGTGAGGGATATCTCACGAAAGTAACGCTGAACCACAAAATCGAAATCACTTTCCACGTCCTTCGGTGAAAAATGAAAAAAGGCGTGTTTGGCCTTGAAATAACCCGTCTGCAGGATGCAATAAATCTGCGCCAGTATTCCGGGACGGCTGGTTGCCAGCGCCAGTTCCTCTGCCGTAAGCGACAAATACTCCAGCTGCTGGCCTTCATCAAAATCAGGCAGACCATACAGTGCGAATTTTTCTGCATCCGTTAAAACGGAGAGTCTTTTGCCTTTATCTTTACGACGGGATGTCATCCTGACCTCGCACTGAATATGTCCGTAAGAGGATCGCTCTGCGGACGGTAAAAAATTAAATTTGCGCTTCAGAGAAAATCACGGCTGACGTTGTCTCATATAACTGGTACGGTATCAATCTCTTTCATGGCCCCTTAAACGTACATTTTATGACTGAAATACGGATTGGCTATGCCCGCTGCTCCACCGACAAACAGGATTTGACCGTCCAGCAGGAAGCGCTGGTTAAACTTGGCGTATCTCCGGATCGGATTTACCTTGATAAGGGGCTGACGGGGTCAAACCGGCAAAGACCAGGTCTGGATCAGGCGCTGGCCGCAGTGCGCAGCGGCGACACGCTGGTCGTTCCCAAGCTTGACCGTCTGGCGCGGTCGGTGCCTGACGCCCGTGAGATAGCGGATGCATTACAGGCCAGGGGTGTGAAGCTGGCGCTGGGAACCAGCCTCTACGATCCGGCAGACCCGATGGGGAAAATGTTCTTCAATGTGCTGGCGACCTTTGCTGAGTTTGAAGGCGATCTGATACGCCTGCGCACCCGGGAAGGCATGGCTATTGCGCGCGCAAAGGGAAAATTACGGGGAAAACAGCCGAAACTGTCTGATAAACAACAAAAAGAACTGTACCGGATGCATGAAACCGGGCAGTACTCAATTAGCGATCTGGCTGAGCTGTTTTCAGTTTCACGGCCAACGGTTTACCGGACACTGTCACGTAATCATAAGGAATGAATATGCGGATCCCGGAACAGGTTATCCTGTCAGCCTTGCAAAAAGGCGCTTGCATCAAAACCTTTTACCGGGCATCGGCCCGGGCTACGGGCTCAGCTGTCCGCCGAATACCGGACGGGTATGTACTGGAATCGCCAGGTGAGCGGAATGAGGTCATTCTGAGCCATGCCGATTTTCAGTCGGTGGAAAAACGTCTCGCAGAAACAGAAACCTGGGAGCAGAGCGTGGGGATCACACTGTTTGGTGGCAGTACCTGGACGCTTCGCCCCGATACTGGCGATGAATAAACTGAAGGGATTACCGGGCGGAAGAGTATGAAAAAACCATCACGAGGAAACACCGGTCAGGCCATTAATCTTGCTGAATTAATTGATGATATGACTGAAGATAAGCTGGTAGCACTCCATAATATTATTGTTAATCGTCTTAATATGTTACATCGCCAGCGAACCCGGCAAAGTATGGAGGATTTTCGGCCCGGAGATGTGGTCAGCTTCCAGGCTGAAGACGGGCAAACGGTGACGGGAGTTCTGGTCCGACTGAATAAAAAAACGGTGACAGTTCATACCGGGAGCGGTGCCCGCTGGAATGTTGCGCCACAGCTGTTGACCAGGGTTAAACGCCAGTTGAGCTCCGAAAATCTGCCAGATAACACTGTCGAAAAAAAGCTTCATTAAGGTCCATGACCGCAAATTTGGAGGGGGATAAAAATGATCGACCTGACAGCAGAACAGCGACAGTTAGCAAAAATAGTTCACGACTACGCAAACCAGTTTCCTCTGACAGAGAGTGGTGATGCGCAATTATTGCAGGGCTGCTATGACTACATGGAGGCGTTTAAACGGGTGATGGACAGCACATCAAAAGTGCAGATGGACTACATCTGCCTACAATATCCTGGATATTTTCGCTTTGCGAAATGGATGGAGCGACTGGCTCAGGGAATTGCTGATGGTGTTATCGAGGTTCCGAAAGATCACTAAAAATAGCAGGTCGGAAATTTCGGCGGTTCCGGCGTAGGACCCCTGGCTGAAGCATCTTAAACAGCTGCAGAAAACGCAGGTGCTGATACTGGACGATCTGGGTCTGGAACAGTAGCCCGCCTGCGGCGGGAGCTAAGGCGCTGTCAGAAAGGCGCTTTTTTCAGCTACCGTAGCCCGTTATAATCCCGCGCATGTATATTCCCCGACCTGCAAAGCTCCTCTTCCTGATTGATGATGGCTGGG
>NZ_DASYBS010000169.1:0-6028 GCF_036500665.1 Cedecea sp. | reverse complement strand
TAGCCGTGGTCGACAACTAACTTTGCAGCTTCGAGTTTAAATTCTGCCGTGAAATGTTTTGCCATTGGGTCACCTGTGGTGTTGGGGAGGTGAGAATATCACCTTCCGATCAGGTGGCCAGTATCAGTGTGCCACTACATTCAGTAGTCATGCTGCCTGCTCCTCTCTGCTGCTGATTAGCTCTTTGGTTTTCTGCTGATACTTCACCTTGATTGCCTGGCACTCTTCGGTAGTCCAGCGATGGCGTTTATGGTCAGACTCAATCGCCTCTATCTGCTCTATGCCGATGCGCCCGATCAGCTTCACGCGATACGGAACCAGGTTCCCGCTCTTGTGCTGGTTGCACACAACGCATTGCCGGTGAATATTCCGCTCATCAAATCGGAGTTGAGGTGCCGCAGCAGTCGTCCGGTAATGTCCGGCATCCCACTGAGCAGACGTGAACGTTCCGCACGAGATGCATGGCAAGTCGCGGTCTCTTTCTCTGATGAAGGTGTTTACTGCTTGTTGAGCTTGTTTAATCCAGTAACTGCGGGGCTTTAAGGCGAGCTTTCTGACTTTCAGTTTGTCTTTCTGTTCCTGCTCCTCTCTTCGTCGTTTCTTGTCGGCTGCTTTCTCTGCGTTATCTCTTTCCCGGGCTCGTCGCTCCAGTGCGACTACCGTTCCGCATTCCGGTCCGCACCACCACTGGTTGCTGAATTTGGGGTGGAACCATTCGCGGCAGGATTCGTTTTTACAGCGCCTTCTCGGTGCTTTAGTCATTACGGTTCGCTCCAGTAGTTTTCTATGGCTGCGCCCATGCGCTGCATCCACTCAGCTAGTTTTAGTGCCGCCTCTCTTTCTGAGTGGTAATCCGGCATGTCTTCAATTTTCATTAACGCCCGAAAAGTGCCTCTCCGCATGTCTCCGGCGATAACAAGCTCCTGCTCGATAACGGACCGGGAGCGGCTTGATGAACCAGGGACGCGAACGAAACTGGACTGGTGCTGCACATAATATCGAGACTCGGTAGTTCGCTCGCCCCTGTCTTTCTTAAATGAAACCAACTCAGAGAAATCACCCATCGTTCATCACTCCATTAGTATCGGTTTCAATGTACGCATCACTCGCGCATTCCTCGCAGCAGTATGTTTCGTCATCATCAAGCACCTTTGCACAACCAGCACATAGACCAGCTGCTGTGTTGCTGTTGCGTTCATATGATGTGGTTTCAGATGGGGTTAGCATCACCGCGGCACCTCAACTTCTCTACCGGAGTCAATCATCAAAGCCCGGTGAATTCTCTGTAAGGCCCACTCAAGCTCACGTTTTGCTGCCATCACGACATAATCCTTCCCGGACTCGTTATATTGGTGATATTTGCTTAGATCCTTCTGCGCTTGGCTTACATCCCATTTGGCTGCCTCAAGTTCTTCTTTCACAGTTGAAAGGGTCATGCTGATTTCCTCGATTTAACCCGCAGCCAGGAATTTCTCCCTATTAATAAATCCTGATTTGTAACTCCGAACTCTCCATGAGTAGAATTAACGGCCTCATCATAGGCTGCCGCCGCCTCTTCCTTGGTAGGGAAGTAGCCAAGATGCATTTTTTCTCCATTGACTTTAATTTGTGCCGTCCACTTTCCAGTCCTTTTATAAAGAGAAATCCCTTTGTATCCATGAGGATTTAATGGGTTGATTCCTTTATTTCTGCAGTTTTCTCCTTGGGTTACCTCTCTTAGATTTGATATTGAGTTATTGCCTCTATCCCTATCTACGTGGTCAATATTTTTACTTGGCCAATATCCGTAGCTAATCGCCCAGCAAATCCGGTGGCAATAATACTTTCGACCATCGATTCCTATCCTTTTATAGCCTGCGCCATTTTTCGCTGAAGCCTCTTGCCCCGCCTTAGCTCTCCCGTAATCAACTTTCCATATTAAAACTCCTGTGGCAGGGTTATATGAAAGTAATTCTTTTAACTTTTCGATGCTTATTTCGATCATTTTCTCGCTCTCATTCTTATTTTTCTAATGCCGGATAATCGGCAAGAATGGTCGTAAGTCTTGATTTCGGATGGGAGTGGTTCAGGCTTACGTTTACTGCGGTGTCGGACGTTGAAGATGAGGTTGTCGAGTGCTTTCTGGGTTGGGCTTCGTGTTCGCTTCATCCCGCCCTCCCGGGTGTTAGCTCAATATCGCAATCGACTTGGTTGCCCCACATGCTCCAGCCGTCGATTTTGTTCCGACTGAACAGCTCGCAGCGCGGCACATCTCCCAGCAGCCTTACCAGTAAATCGCGTATCTCAGGAGGCTTTGCGCTGTGGTCCATTCGTGGCGCTGTGATGTGCTGGCAGATTGAGGCGTCAAAGCGCTCAGGAAGCTTGCCACGCACTGCAAAGAGACAATCCTCACTATTCGCCCGGGTCATATGCCCCATGCCGATAGCGCTGTTCCCTTTGTGTTTATTGGTCTTGTGCCAGGTGAATCCTTTCATCGTCATCAGCCGGAATCCCCAGGCCTCGACAACCTTTAGCGCTTCCAGTGGCTGAGTCGGAACCCACCACATAGCCAGCAGGCAGGAATCAGGATCAGCCAAATCCCAAACTGGCAGCCTGCAGATATCCTGCACTGTCATTGTCTGGTATTTGTGGCCCGCTCCACGCTCGCCGTCATTGGCTTTATCGCGGTAAGTCCAGGGCGGGTCTGCGTAGATAAGCTTGAACTTGCTCATGAGTAGCGTCCTTCAGTGAATTTAACTCCCTGGCCAACCGACCAGGCTGTCGTGTACTCGATCAGGCTAGCCATGCGCTTAATGCTCATTTCCGCGCTGCTTTCCCGAATGTTCACATATTCACCCTCGATGCCAGGCACTACCTCCGCCCCCTGCTTTGTCGCAACGGCATGACCGCTGATGAGCAACACCTTCCACTGCTCAGGCTTCAGCTTTTTTCCGCACCACTGAACCTGTGCGGCGATATCACCGAGCATGGCGTGGAATTTGGCGTTCTGGTCTAGGTTGCGTTTGTAGTCGGAGATTCGGATTGTTACGGGGCGGTCTTTGTCGGTCCGCAGGGACTGGATGATGTTTATTGCGTTCTGTCTGATCCGCTCGTCACGAATCATTAGCGTTTGCTTCATCCTCTTCTCCTTTAACGGTTATCCCTGCAATCAGCGGAGTCCACCCTTCCATTTTTGCGCTGTGATGCATTTCTTCCTCCGCGCCCGCAAAGTCATCCGGGCTGACGGCGCTACCGTGGTGTGTCATGTAGGCCACAATCTTTCCAGCTGCTCTGCTGGCCTGCCATGCGTCATACGCCATTCGAACGCCAAGACGGCAATAGCAGCCATGACATTCACTGATTTCAAATATTGATTCGTGTCTATCTTCAGTGTGACCCCAGTTAAGCCGATACCACGCTTCAAACTGCTCTCTTGAATCACTCATTGATATCACCATTCTCTTCAGCCCAGATAATGTCACCCTGAACATGGAACTTAAGGCCCTGCTCTTGCAGCTTTTCCTGCACGCTGCGGTGACAGATGTTGTATCCCTGATCGGAATAGTCAGTCTCCACATCACTAATGGGAGGAAGCTCAACAGCGAGCGCCTCTCTGCTTTTATGCCACCACGTCCAAGCCAGCATTACGAACGAGTCAAAATACGCCCCCTCTCCACTGTCATTAACAATCCAGATTCGCTTTAATGCGTCACGCACCCTCTCTGATTCAGAAGGTGTTGATGAGTTGTCATTTACCCATGCATCTTCAAATTGTTGCCGTTCTATTGATTTGCTCATATCCCCTCCAGTAAGGCCGTGGCCGGTTAGTTTTCGAGTTTGTGCGGGAAGCTGCGTCTGAATTGTCCAAGACCCCGATATGAAAGACCTGAGTAATCACCGGCGCGGGTGAATACAACAGTGTGGCCACCGCCCGATGCCCTGATGTCATGAACAGTCACCGACATATCTGCCGAGTGATTTACGTCCAAGACATAGCGCTGGTTAATCATTTCTGCTCGCTGTTTGCTGTTAAGGCTCACTTCTCTTTCCTCCAGGCAGCACAAATAAAAAAGGCTGCGATGATGGTCAGCAGCCCGGTAGTTAACTCTGTGATGTAAGCGGTCATGCCAGGCCTCTTTTCTTCAGCAATTTCCAAGCGCCGTCAATTTCATCTTGTGACGCACCGCCGCTTTTGTACTCTAACATCAGGCACTGAGATACATCACCCCAGCTAATTGGTCTTCCTGAGTCAAAAACTTCATCCCAATCAAACTCATACCGCGCTGTTTGACGGCAGTATTTGACCGTAAGCCACGTATTGCTATACGCAGGGTAGCCATAGAGAATTTCTATCGGCTTCTCTTTCCATGGCTCTTTGTGTATTGCGATTAATATTGCGATGAATATCGCGACAAGCATGAATACCAATGCCAGTATGCTCATACACGCACTCCTTCAAGCATCTTGTTAATCTGATATCCGCTCCAGTTCTGGCGGCACTCGTCGAATATGGTGTTGCCTGCGCTGGTATCGACAGTGACCATCTGGCCGCACTCAGTCCGATAATCCGGCTTAACACGGCCGTACTTCTGCGGCGCTACATCCGTAGCTGCATAGGTGTACTGCCATTTCTCACCGCTGCGCTCGATACTGCCACGCCGCATCATCTTCAGAAGCGCTGAGGCTATCGTGGTCTGGTTGATGTTGAACTCTGCGACGATAGCGCCCTGTTTCTGGTTTTGATTGCGGGATAACCATTCCCATATGCGGTAGTTGAGGATTACTTTTTTGCTCATGATTCCTCCTGATTACTTAATCAGACCATTGGCTTTACGGCGCTTGTATTCCTCGAATAGCCAGGTGGCAGGCGTTACCGAGCCTAGCACTGCGGCGTTCGGCATGTAGTGCATCTTGCCGTCGTCTTTCGTGGTGAAGTTTGCCGTCTGCATGACCTCTTTTTTCTGCTCCAGACTAACTACCGGATCAGGAATTGGCTGTCCTGCCGATACCTTTTTCGACCACTCTTCCAGCTGCTTACCCGCGTACTTCTCGACCTCGCTTTCGCTAAGCTGCCGCTGGTACATAGCCCGGCGCGTGTCGCAGACAATCCAGTACATGACGGGTTTCGACCAGGGGAATCGCTCTGCGCCGCCTGAGTGCATGCCCTTCTCTCGAGCGTACCGGTGAAACTCTGACATGACGTCTTCCAGCGTGACACCCAGCACCATCGAGCTGTCTTTGCACCAGGAGATAAACTTCCCGGGCGACGGCCAGAAGTCGGAGTTACTTGCTCGCGCATGGCGAACACCGGCCGACAGCTGCTCTCGCGTTTTGATGCCGTTCTCAGCGAAGGCGGCGATCCACTGGCGTTTAGTGGTCTTCTCGTCAGCTTCGCTTTTCAGGCTGGTACTGACTGCTGCCGGGAAGATCTGCTTAAGCTGCCGGAACAGCGAGTCAACCAGCGATTCAGCCTCGCTGCTGATTACCTTGTCGGGCTCGTAATTACCGCCAGCCATACGCGCCATAGCGGCACCGTCGCGGTTATTAATCGCCTCTACGAGTTGCAGGCTCATATGAAGTCCTTCCAGCCTTCAGGGCTGTTCCAGTGAGGGGTTTGCTGAACGCTACCGGGTTTAATACCACGCTTAATTGCTTGCTTGTTCTGGTAGCTGAGTTTCTGGCTGGCTGCGTAGAACCAGTTTTTAGGCTTCTCGTGGGCGAATTCAATGTCCAGCCGCTGAAGCTCGTAGTCGAGGTCGATGCAGGAGTAGAGCTGCTTCCATTTTTCGTAATTATCGTGGTTGAGCTTTACGATCTGACCTTCGAATGCGTAGCGAGAAACGTTTGGAGTTGATTCAGGAGGAGCGCTAGCGACTGATGTTTCTTTAGGTTCATTGACTGGTTCAAAAGAGTGACTGGTTATGGGGTCAGCTCTGTAGTGGTCAACTAATACTGGCCACCGCATTAGACTGTAAGTAGTACAGCCGCTCAGATTCGTTGGGCGTTAAGCCGCCGTTGTACCAGTGTGGGCGGATGGCGCTGTAATATC
>NZ_DASYBS010000168.1:0-18119 GCF_036500665.1 Cedecea sp. | reverse complement strand
GTTTCTCCGGTTTATTCTTTGTTGTGCCAATGACATTCGGGCAGCAACACGCGCGTCACCCGCTGTCGGCGGGCATCGCTCCCGCCGCCAGCATGCTGTCTGCCCATCTTTTCCACCGCGTGTCATACGCATGCATTCGCCGCCCGATTTCTTCCTCAGATAATCGCTGGCGTCGAACCTGCTCATAAAGCCGCGCGCGTCGCTCGCGGTGGTTTGTTAGCGCCCGTGGCGCAACGGTGGGCCCACCGCTCCCAAACCACAGGCCCAGCCAGTCGAAACCCTTTTCCACCTTTCCCGTCTGGGTTTTATCCGGATGGCGCTCAAAACCACCGAGTTCAAAAAACGATGCCAGCTCACGGATACCGCGCCGGAGCTGCCAGCGGGTTCGGGTGAGCAATAAGAAGTCATCCATATAGCGAACATAGAAATAATCCTCGGGGGGAAGAGATTCGTAATAGCCATCAACATGCCTGAGCAGGCTCCCGCCGATTAGCGGGCTGAGGGCGCAGCCACGGGGTATTCCAAGGGTTGGGGTATAGATCTCTCCACCCGATTCCACGCTGTAATGAACATATTGCGCTATCAGAGCACGGTGTACCGGGTCCGGAATGAATCGGTCGATCTGGCTAATCACCTGGGATTTTATGATATGCCCGTAGTAGCCACGGATATCGGTTCGATGCACAAATCGGTAGCGTCCGCTACACAAGGCCCCGGCCACTAACCTGAGGCATTTTCTTCCGCCGCCGCCCCGCAGGTGCATACAGGAAGAACGCCGCGGCATTAGCCCTTGTATTTGTAGCGAAACCCATTTCAGGACCAGCGCGTCTTGCGCCGACCACATTGCCACGCTCTCCTGGCCAGACTTTGTTCGATGAACAAGCATCGGTGAAAGTCGATAGCTACCGGTAACGACATCCCGATACAGGACATGGCCGATATTCGGCCAGCGCCAGCGGAGATCCCAGATATCGGCGTCAGGCGGAGCCCTGCGCCGCCGTCGGCAAAGCCAGTCGAATGCGGCCAGCCAGGCCGGATCCACAGCCGCTTATCTGTAGGCAACGTTAAGCGTAACAACGCTGGTGACTGCCCCCGGCACCGGCGCGCTTCCCCCGGGCTGAACCATGTTGGCTGTAAAGGGGAACTTAACCACGCCGTCTTCCGCCGTCTGTTCCACCGTATTCAGGCCACCCGCGTCCATAACGGTTTCTCCGCTCTTAATCTCCACGGCAACGTTATGCCCCGCCGATCCGTCATTCTGAAAATCATCCGCCTTGCCGTCAGCGGGTGTTCCGGTGGCGCTCACGACAACAACTGCGCCTTCATCACAATTGCTGAAACCGAGGGTAAAAGGTGTCGTAGCAACGACGGTACCCGGACCGGTGAAATCTCCGACCGGAACCATACCGAGGTCAACGGCCACGGTTTTGCTATCCATGGTGCAGGTTGGTGCCACAAAAGTACCGGAAAAAGTAACGGTTGCTGTTGGTGAAACGGTGTCTGCACAGGCAACGCCTGGAACCATAAACATTCCGGAAATTAATAGCGCCGCCATCCCTGTTTTATTCACGCTTAACATAATTTTCCCCGTACCTCTGAATGAAAAAATACTAAAAAAAACGGCCATGCACGGAGAGGCACATGGCCGTCAACCGGCGTTGCGGAGACCAGAACTGCCTCCGCAACGCCGCGTTCCCTCAGGACTTACTTATAATCTACGTTCAGGGTTACAACGCTTGCTACGGAGCCCACGGTCGGTGCAGTTGCATTGGATTGAACCATGGAAGCAGTGAACGGCAGGCTACCAGCACCGTCAGCCAGGGTCACAGGAACGGTATTGACGCCCGCAGCGTCCATAAAGGTGTCGCCGCTTTTGAGCTCTACCGCTACGTTTGCAGCGTCGCCGGTGCTTGCATAGCCGTTAGCGTCGTCTGCGTCAGCGCTGCCGTTGGCCGCTACGGTGATGGTATTTACGCTGTCGCCACAGTCATGGAAATCCAGAGAGAAGTCTTTGGATGCGGCAGGGATACCAACGCCTGCGAAGTCAGCAACGGCAGCCTGGCCCAGGTCGATAGCTACGCCGTCGGCTTTCTGATCCAGAGTACAGGTAGAATCAACAACCTGACCGGTAACGTTCACCGTTACCGCGTCCTGAGCCTGAGCCCCCATCGCCGCAACCAGAAGTGCTGAACCAATGAAAGCCGCTACACCTGTTTTTTTCATGTTAAACATCGTTTTGTTTCCTTATTACCGTAGAAAGATGCCTGTCGGTGACGGGCACCAAGAATCGCCTGTTATCTTGTGATTAGTTACAGACTTCCGTATCCCGAAGCAGGGGAACATTCGCTTCCTGCTTCGGCAAACTGTAGTTAAGGTCGCAGTGCTGGCCTGCGCCTTCTCCCCAACGGGCGGTGACATGCCCTTTCTGCCTGAGGCCCGTCAGGTATACCTGACCGTCATCGCTTACAATGCCGGTGTCATTATCCGTGGCCACCATGGCGCCAAACGGCAACGGTTTTCCGTCGTGCGTCAGCGTCATCAAGACTCGCTCGCCTTTATGGGCCTTAAATTCTGCGCGAACCAGAGCGCCGCGGGTGGGTACCACGCGCTTCATGGTCCCCTCCAGTTCGGTATGCGAATCAAGGCCGTTCACATCCAGCGAGACTCTGTTTTCGCGATAAGGCGCGCCCAGGGACACCACCGCATACCCACGCCAGTCGGTATGAATACCCGTTCCGTTCTCAACCGGAACATCGGCAGCTCCCGGTGCGGCAATCAGAATATTAGTTTCGCCCGGAGTCTGGCCCAGCGTCAGGCCATCGCGGTGCAGATAAATCCCGCCGTCCAGCCCGTAGCTCACCTGGCGATAGCTGCTGTCGCTGTAGCTGTAGCCGAGCAATGCGGAGCCGTATCCTCCGCGGTAGTCGAGGCTGGCGTTACCGCTGTACCCCTCCTGCTGCGTATACCCCTGGCTGACGTTCCAGTTCAGGTTGTGTTCTTTCAGCAGGTTGCCGGACATCCCCGCCTGGTGAGTGATATCCCCGTTGCCGTTACGGCTGCTGCTGTAGTTCAGCCAGCTGGCCGACAAAGCGGAGCTCTGAGGCAGCAGCGCGCTCAGCGGAACCGAGATGCCCAGATAGGCCGTTTCGTCCGCCCCACGGTCCGTATCCCGGTTATAGCTGTAGGACAGGTTGTAGCTAACCGGACCCAGCGTACTGCTGAAACCTGCCGTCATGGAGTCGGATGAACCACCACGGTTCCAGTAAGTCTGTTTGCTGGCCGTCAGATACACGGAACCCAGACTTCCCAGCCGCTGGGAAACGTTCGCCTGCAGGCGGGCGCGGCGCGTGTTGTACAGGTTGTAGTAATCGGTATAGTCCCGCTTTATCGGTCGCCCTTCTGCATCCACTTCCACGCTGTCAGTCAGCCAGCCTTCCATACCCTTCATCGCCGTTTCGCTTAGCGTGTGGAAACCGCGAGTGGAGTAGCGGTAACCGGTTAGCTGTAACGTTGTCCCCAGCTCGTTCAGAGAGCGGGCGTACAGGAAGCGATACGATTGCCCCTGGTGACG
Organism: Cedecea sp.; assembly: GCF_036500665.1. Taxonomy (NCBI): domain Bacteria; kingdom Pseudomonadati; phylum Pseudomonadota; class Gammaproteobacteria; order Enterobacterales; family Enterobacteriaceae; genus Cedecea; species Cedecea sp. Next base: position 14,548 of record NZ_DASYBS010000168.1, on the reverse strand, counting down.
GCTGTCATCCGCGAGCTGGCTGTAGGCATGCGTGGCATCCGCAGAGATAGCGCCCCACTCGCCCATGTTCAGGCCCAGGCCCAGCGCCATCGCACGGTAATGGTCGGCGTATTGCAGGCCACCGTAGGTCGTCACGTTACCCGGCAGGCCCCACAGCAGGTTGCTGGTCACAAACGACGGATCGTCGTACTGGTTGCTGCTGCTTCTGAATCGGCCACCCGCCACGCTGTAACGGACATTGCCTTCACGCTGCATAACCGGTACCGAGGAGTACGGGACGGTAAACGTGTGTGACGTCCCGTCAGCTTCCGCCACGGTGACATCAAGGTCACCGCCGGCTGAAACGGCATAAAGGTCGTTAATGACAAAAGCACCGGCCGGCACGTAAGTCTGGTACATCAGGTTCCCATTCTGCCGAATGGTTACACGGGCGTTGCTTCCCGCCATGCCACGAATCACCGGCGCATAGCCGTGCATCGTATCCGGATACATACTTTCGTCAGACGCCAGCTTCATACCGCGGAAATCAACGGCGTCAAACACATCGCTATCGGTGTGGCCGTCCCCTAACGTCAGGCGGCTTTTCCATGGAACGATCGCCCTCTCGGCATAGGTGCTCAGGTGCTCCCAGTGACGCGAGCTGTTGTACTCATTTGAATAAGTACTCAGGGAACGGTTGTCCCGCAGGCGCCATGCTCCAATATTGAGCTGGCTGTTCAGGTTCAGATAATTGTTACGGTTGTCGCCGTAGCGCCCATGGCTCTCATTGCCGTTAAACCGGTATCCGACCATCAAAGCATTAATGCCGTCATCCCAGCGCTCCGGGGATATCCAGCCGCGTGGACGATGCTTCAGTGCCGCCTGCGGGATACTGATATCCAGCCGCATCTTTGGAAAATTAAAAGCCGTGTAGGCCTGCGGGATATTATTCCCCAGAGAAACCGGTGCTTCACCGGGCAGGGATGACAGCGCAGGGTACAGAGCCGTATTCACGCCAAGCTCCAGCAGGTCATTAACCGTCAGGCAGGGAACCAGCCCTGTGCGATCGTGCGCTGTTGCTGTTTCATCCTGCGGCGCAGTTCCGGCAGATGTCGTGTCTGTATTCCCGTGCGAAGCTGAAACAAAACGAACTTTCTTACTGCTCACCCGGTCATTGTTCAGATAAATATCTACGTCATAGACGCCCGGTAATTGAGCTCCTGCCTGTGAAAGCAGAGATAAGTCAGCCACGCTGCTCTCCCCCCCGGAGAGCATATCCGGGGAAAAATACAATCCATCGGCATACGCCGTTGAACACGCAAGCAGACACAAGGTTGCCAGCGGAGTCAGGGCATAGAGACGCCTTCCCTGGTGACGGAATAGTTTATCGTTCTGCATTTTTTTGCTCTTTTACGAATGACCGACTGACATAAACACGCTAAATATCAAAAACTTAATTAATATCTTTAACCTGCTCAGGCGTGGATGCGCCGTAATCGTTTATGGTCCGGTATGACACTTTCATCGCGGAAACCGGCATGCTAACCACCACGTGGTCTTTAGGCGGCACCATAATCGGCTTTATCTCACGGCCGGAGACTTTAATATCAATCAGCGTCTGGTAATAAGGAGAAGGATTTCCTATATCCAGCTGGCTTCCCCGGTGGCTGAAAGTCAGCAGCGACGGGGCCTCGCTGATTGCCGGGCTAAGCCCTTCCGGGCGGGCAAACAGCTTCAGGCGGTTCGCCGTGGCGATCAGCAGAACATTTTCTCCCTCAAGCTTCTTTTTATCGACGGAAGGGATAGACTTTTCAATAAAGTAGAACAGTGATTCCCGATCTTTTGGCAGAGCCGGTCCGGTATACACCAGACGAAGTGCATTAGAATCACGCGGCCCGCTCATATATAAAGGAGGCGTTACGACAAAATCTTTTTCTTTTTGCCCGCTGCTATTCTCAACCCATGACTGAATGAGAAAACTGTCCTTTTTGGAAGTGTTAACCATTCTAACCGACGCCTGGCCATCACCTTCATTTAATACAATTCGGGTCCCTAATACCGATATACCGCCCTCTGCATGAGCCAACGCTGACACCAGACATAATGATGGAACAACCATTTTAAGCGTTGCGGCCCGTATTATATTAACCATGATTTTCTCCATACCTAACTCTGACATAAACACCTTCAACGACCCGCGATCTCTGATTAATTCCACACTATCTTTATGGAATTAACCAAGCCCTCCCGACAACAGGATGACATGTGAAACTTCATTAACTCATTCTTATTTAAGACAGTAGATAGACTGCGACAATCGTCCGATGCATAAATGTTTAAAAATATGTCTCAATGTGTTTATTAACGAATAAAAGTATTTTTGTCAGCTGACTTTGTAGAAACTCAAAATTCATTTCTCGATATTCCTACCCTTCCAGTTGCGAGAGAGATAATACATATCCATACAAATACTGACAAAACCTTTTTATTCCTTTACCAAAATTCAGTAATAACCTCTGTCAATCTATAAATTTGAAGATCATGACGACTAAACTCGTCGCCATAATTCATATGACGACATATTATTGTATTTTTTTTGGATTATCAGAATTAAAGATCGTACAATCTCAAAAATCGATATAAATTACCGCAAGGTAGCCCCCCCACATTGTTAACGATTATTTAACTTGTTGACAAAAAAATAAACAATGTACAACAAATGTTAATAAACGAAAGTCTTCTTCGCCGTAAATAGGGTTGTGATGAAATGAGGAACATGACAAATATGACGAAATCAAAGAATCAACAAAATATTCTGAGCCCAATGGAAGAAAGGATTATTTCCACGTTTACTTTTTGCCTACCAGATATCAAAAACACTCCCGATAGCGATGACTGGCTGAACACCAGACAGATTGCAGAGAAGTGTAATGCAACAATCTATAAATCTCGCTACAGCCTGTTGAAGCTAAAAGAAAAAGGTTTGATTATTCAGCGCAATGTTCTAAGTAAATCATACTGGCGGCTATCAGAAAAAAATCACGCCGAATAAGAACGCTATTCATTTAATTTAACATCTGAATATCCTGCACGTCTGTCCTTAACCGTCCGGCGATGCTTACACACGTCATAAATGTAGATGCTATTACTATGAAAAAAAATCCCCCCCGCGCGGAAACTTAACTTCCGCCAGGATAATATTCGCACTATTGTTTACAGCAGCCGGCGTTCTTGAGTTTATTAATTATTTCACCCACGCGAAAAATGCCGATGATGAAAGTTACTATTCTGAAACATGCCATGAAGCGGATCGGACCTGTTTGCGCCACCTCAACGATGTTCCGGTAACTACTCCCCTGCTCGCCACGCAGGACCGCGTCTCCCTAAAAACCGTTTCTTTATATCAGCCACTGCAACCGGAAAAGGTCATCACGGAAAATGACGAAACCGCCCTATGGAATGAACTTCTGACGCTGGCTTTTGGAGGTATTATACTTTCTGGTGTGTATTATCGCTTCGGCAGTAAACGGTTTGCCCTGCCAAAAAAAGCTGAATTTGTCCCTTGGTATCAGCCAGTAATAGATACTCGCGGCGTACTCCACGGGGTGGAAATTCTGGCCCGCTGCCGTCTGCCCGGCGGAGAAATATTATCCCCTTCCGCCTTTATCCCTGCGGCTCGGGCGGCTGGCCGCCTGCCTGAAATCACAGCAAGTTTGCTAAAACAAGCTGCATGGGATCTTCAACCCCTGCTTTTGAACACCACATACCCTTACCCTTTACGCATAGCGGTAAACATCACACGAGATAACATCAGAGCACCGGCTTTTATTGGTCAGTGCGACAACTTTGTAAAGGCGTTTCCTGCCAGCCGGGTGAAACTCATCGCTGAAATCACCGAACAGGAGCCCGCTAATTTCAGCCTGGCCGAGCAGAATGTCCTGGCCCGTCTGGCCGCCTGCGGCACTGAAATCGCTCTGGATGATTTCGGAACTGCCGTCAGCAATCTGGAAGGATTACGCCTTTCACATTTGCAATACCTGAAACTGGATCGCAGTTTCCTTCCCACGCGGGGCATGAAGCCTGAGCATCATCGCCCGGCAGAAGCGGTACTGGCTATCGCCCGGGTAACGGGTCTGGAAATCATTGCCGAAGGGGTGGAAACCCAGGAACAGCGCGACTGGTTAAATGAAAACGGCGTATATCTTCAGCAGGGCTTTCTGTTCTCGCCGCCGGTTCCCGGCAGCGTCATTGCAGAAGAAGGATTCAACCCTCTCGAAAATGTGGGTTAACAACATGGTTATATTTTCAGAGAATGCTTTTTTTCACCTTGGTCTAGACACGCTGACAAAGCATGGTCAACTGGCTGGAAGCGATCATATCGCCGTGTTTGATCTATGGGACAACAAGGTAGCCCTTACTCGTATGCTTCCGGGAGCCGCTACCCTGGCAGCCATCGACCCACTGGCATCTTATGCAGCAACGCCAAGTATCATTGTCAGCCAAAAAACACTCATCCGTTTGCTGACGGAGAAAGACGCGCACAAAGGGGCTACGACCTACACTCCCCGCCGTTTCAATTCTCGGGGCCTGACCCAATCCGAAAGCAATATTTTGCGCATGATGATGCAGGATTATACCCCTATAGAGATCTCCTTAACGCTTGGCATTTCGCAGCAAACGGTCAGCGCCCATAAAAGAAAAGCGCTGCTCAAACTGGGGTTAGGTTCATTTTGCTCTTTGGTCCATATTTTGCCGCGCTGGCAGCGCTTTATGTGCAACCTCTTTGCGTCAGACAGCACCACGACAATGTTTACTTCCACCCGGCAGCAGGTTTCCATGACAGATTAGGATGTAAAAAAGCAGGGGATAAGCGACAGCGCCATCCGACATTTTCGACGTGTCAATCCTTCTGCTTAGCCAGCCACACCGCGCCCAGCATGCCCGCTTTATTCCCCAGCATGCACGGGCGGATCGGCACCTTAAGCACGTCCCAGAACTTAAATCCTGCCAGATGGCGCTCCCGCATCGGGTAGAGCATCGGCTGCGTGCTTACGCCGTCGCCCGGCAAAATCGCCTGCGGATCAAACAACGACACCACGCTCTGCCACGAGTCGAGAAACAGCTGGCGGTCGTAATGCGTATCGTATTCTTCGGCTATCAGCACCTCCCCCTCTTCGGTGAATAAACCATGTTTTACATGGATACCGCCTATATCAAAACGAAAAAACAGGCGCATGAGCAATCCGTTAGGCGAAACGGGAAAAAGGTCAACTTCAAGTATGAATCAAATCATTCAGGCTGCCGGTTGATTACTCCGGATGCCCCAAATTTAATCCGTGAGCCATGTCGTAAAGCCTTCAAACGCTGGCGAAGAAATGAGCGATCCAGACTACCCTTGTGGGTGAAAACATCACAAGGAAAAGGCTATGACGAATAATCCCCCCGATACCCGAATCATCCCCGGTGAATATGGTTTTCCGCTTAAACTCAAACCCCGTTACGACAACTACATAGGCGGGCAGTGGGTTGCCCCGGTTGGCGGCCAGTACTATGAAAACCTGACTCCGATTACCGGCCAGCCGCTGTGCGAAATCGCCAGCTCCGGCAAGGCCGACATCGACCTGGCGCTGGACGCCGCCCACGAAGCCAAAGCGGGCTGGGGGCAAATGTCCGTACAGGAACGCGCCAACATCCTGCTGAAAATTGCCGACCGTATGGAGCAGAACATTGCGCTGCTGGCGACGGCGGAAACCTGGGACAACGGCAAACCGATCCGCGAAACCAGCGCCGCCGACGTGCCGCTGGCCATCGACCACTTCCGCTATTTCGCCTCCTGCATTCGTGCCCAGGAGGGCGGTATCAGCGAGGTGGATAAAGACACCGTGGCCTACCACTTCCACGAGCCGCTCGGCGTGGTCGCACAGATTATTCCGTGGAACTTCCCGCTGCTGATGGCGAGCTGGAAAATGGCACCGGCGCTGGCCGCGGGCAACTGCATTGTGCTGAAGCCAGCGCGGCTCACCCCGCTCTCCGTGCTGCTGTTGATGGAACTGGTGGGGGACTTGCTGCCGCCGGGCGTCATCAACGTGGTTAACGGCGCGGGCGGCGAGATTGGCGAATACCTGGCAACGTCGAAACGCATCGCCAAGGTGGCCTTCACCGGCTCGACCGAGGTCGGCCAGCAGATCATGCAGTACGCTACCCAGAACATTATCCCGGTCACCCTGGAGCTGGGCGGTAAATCGCCGAACATCTTCTTTGCCGACGTGATGGAAGAGGAAGACGCCTTCTTCGACAAGGCGCTGGAGGGCTTTGCGCTGTTTGCCTTCAACCAGGGCGAGGTCTGCACCTGCCCGAGCCGCGCGCTGGTGCAGGAGTCCATCTACGAGCGTTTCATTGAGCGGGCTATTCGCCGGGTAGAAGCTATCCGCAGCGGCAATCCGCTGGACAGCCGCACCCAAATGGGCGCGCAGGTGTCCCAGGGGCAGATGGAGACCATCCTCAACTACATCGACATCGGCAAGAAGGAAGGCGCGGACGTGCTGACCGGCGGGCGTAGAAAAGCGCTGACGGGCGACCTGCAGGCGGGTTACTACCTCGAGCCGACCATTCTGTTTGGTAAAAACAACATGCGTGTATTCCAGGAGGAAATCTTCGGGCCGGTGCTCGCCGTCACCACGTTTAAAACCGTGGAGGAAGCGCTGGAGCTGGCGAACGATACCGAATACGGCCTTGGCGCTGGCGTCTGGAGCCGCAACGGCAGCCTGGCCTACAAAATGGGACGCGGCATACAGGCCGGGCGCGTGTGGACCAACTGCTATCACGCCTACCCGGCACACGCGGCGTTTGGTGGTTATAAACAGTCCGGGATCGGGCGCGAGACCCATAAGATGATGCTGGAGCATTATCAGCAGACCAAGTGCCTGCTGGTGAGCTATTCCGACAAGCCGCTGGGCCTGTTCTGAGGATTGCCCCTCACCCTGGCGGGGCTAAGCCTTAGTCACAAATACGTTCTATGAAGGATCGGCTAAGGTTCCGTTCACTTCCAGCCCTGTTTCATATGTAGCCACCGCACCGGTAAACGTCTCGGTGGAGTCACCGTCACTCCCCCGAGACCCCGGACTCCCGGCCAAATAAATCGACCGCTAAAGCGGCAGACCTCCGTTTTATCTCCCAGTCCTGGGTCGGCTGAGATGCGTTCCCGACGCTCTCAGCCTCCGGCCAGTCGGAGAGAAAACGGAGGCGATTTAAGCCGGAACCAAGCCTCGCTTTTAACCCGCAGCTACGCACAAAGTCACAGTCGCTTCAAGACCCGCAGCCACGCCCTTGTTCCCGGCTCTCATCGCCCCCGGTTATGACCCAACTCAGACGGGGTTGAGCTGTCGGGAACAGCGAAAGAGAGCGATCGTCGGGAACGAATCGCGAACGACCCCGACTGTTTGGGTGATAGCCGGTGGGTTTACCGCTTCAGCGGCGATGAGCTCGCCGGGCGCCGGGGGTCGTCAGGGGGCATGGCGTAATGCCACCTGACACGTTCACCGTCTCTGAACGCACAGAGGAAATCGATCTACGGGTGAACGGAACAACAACTGAGCTAAAGAGATCTCCCGGAAGATTCTAAAAACCGGGGTGAGGGGAAAATCTAGCACAGCCGCTCCGGGTGCGTATAAACCGTAGCACGGCCTGGCCGGTTAAAGCCCACCAGCGTCAGATTCGTACGCTGCGCAACCTCCACCGCCAGCGAAGTCGCCGCAGACACCGCGAACAGGATTTCAATACCGCACATCGCGGCCTTCTGCACCATCTCATAGCTGGCACGGCTGGAGACCAGCGCGGCGCCGTTGTGCCACGGGTTGCGGCTACGAATACCGAGCATTTTATCCAGCGCGACGTGGCGGCCGATATCTTCCCGCCCGTCGAGGATCTGCCCGTCAGGATCAAGCCACAGCGCCGCATGGGTACAGCCGGTTAACTCACCGACAGGCTGATAGCCACGCATTTTTTTCAGCGCCTCATCCAGCTTTTCCAGGGCAAACGTCTGGGTAAACGGCAGCGGCGGCACCGGGCGGCCAATATCGTTTAACTGCTCAACGCCGCAAACGCCGCAGCCGGTTCGTCCGGCCAGCGCCCGGCGACGCTCTTTCAGGCCCGCAAAGCGGCGGCTGGACAGCTCTATCTGCACCTCAATGCCGTTACAGGACGACAACACATCCATCCCGTAAATATCAGCCGGGCTTTGAATAATGCCTTCGGACAGGGAAAACCCCAGCGCAAACGCTTCCAGATCCTTTGGCGAAGCCATCATCACGACGTGGGAAATGCCGTTGTAGACCAGCGCGACAGGGATTTCCTCCGCCAGCCAGTCGGTTTCAGCTACGGTGAGATTACCCCGGTGCCAAAGCTCGATCGTGCGCGCACCGGTTACCTGTTCCATAATTTTTTTGTCAGAGTGGTCAAATTTGTTCACTTTGTTTTAACCAATCGAGAACACCCGCAGTACCAATGTGGTATTCTGGAAATACCCCTTCTGGATGAAGGGAAGTAAGCCATCAAAATCAATAAGGGTTCCAATTGTGAACCTTTGCGGGTCGCCCCGCAAAAAATAAATCCTAAGCAATGTGAAATGTCGAATGTAAGGAGCGATCCATGCAGGTCAGCAGAAGGCAGTTCTTTAAGATCTGCGCTGGCGGTATGGCAGGCACCACGGCAGCCGCGCTGGGCTTTGCCCCCGGCGTTGCGCTCGCGGAAACCCGGCAGTATAAGCTACTGCGCACCCGTGAAACCCGTAACACCTGCACATACTGCTCCGTCGGCTGTGGGCTATTGATGTATAGCCTCGGCGACGGCGCAAAAAACGCAAAAGCCTCAATTTTCCATATCGAAGGTGACCCGGACCACCCGGTAAACCGCGGCGCGCTGTGCCCGAAAGGGGCCGGTCTGGTGGACTTTATCCATTCCGAAAGCCGTCTGAAAACGCCTTCATACCGCGCGCCAGGTTCCGATAAATGGCAGCAAATCAGCTGGGAAGATGCCTTTGACCGCATCGCGAAGCTGATGAAAGAAGACCGCGATGCCAACTTCATTGAAAAAAACGAACAGGGCACCACGGTCAACCGCTGGCTCTCCACGGGGATGCTTTGCGCCTCCGCGTCGAGCAACGAAACCGGCTATTTAACCCAGAAATTTACCCGCGCCCTCGGCATGCTTGCCGTGGATAACCAGGCGCGTGTCTGACACGGACCAACGGTAGCAAGTCTTGCTCCAACATTTGGTCGCGGTGCGATGACCAACCACTGGGTTGATATCAAAAACGCCAACCTCATCGTGGTGATGGGTGGGAACGCGGCAGAAGCGCATCCGGTGGGATTCCGCTGGGCGATGGAAGCCAAAATTCACAACGGCGCGAAGCTGATTGTTATCGATCCTCGCTTTACGCGAACCGCTTCGGTGGCGGATTTCTACACGCCTATCCGTTCCGGGACCGACATTGCTTTCCTGTCGGGCATCCTGCTGTACCTGATAAACAACAACAAATTCAACCGCGAGTACGTCGAGTCTTACACCAACGCCAACCTGATTGTGCGTGAGGACTTCGGCTTCGACGACGGCCTGTTCACCGGCTACGACGCGGTGAACCGCAAGTACGACAAAACCACCTGGAACTACGAGCTGGATGAAGAAGGCTTCGCCAAACGCGACCTGACGCTTCAGCACCCGCGCTGCGTGTGGAACCTGCTGAAAGAGCATATTTCCCGCTACACGCCGGATGTGGTGACCAGTATCTGCGGCACGCCGAAAGAAGACTTCCTGAAGGTCTGCGAGTACATCGCCGAAACCAGCGTGGCGGACAAAACCGCCTCGTTCCTGTACGCCCTGGGCTGGACACAGCACTCCATCGGCGCGCAGAACATTCGCACCATGGCGATGATCCAGCTGCTGCTCGGCAACATGGGGATGGCAGGCGGCGGCGTCAACGCCCTGCGCGGCCACTCCAACATTCAGGGTCTGACCGACCTTGGCCTGCTTTCCACCAGCCTGCCGGGTTACATGAACCTGCCGAGCGAAAAACAGGTGGATATCGACAGCTATCTGGCGGCCAACACGCCTAAACCGCTGCTGAAAGGCCAGGTGAACTACTGGGGCAACTACCCGAAATTCTTCGTCTCGATGATGAAAGCCTTCTTTGGCGACAAAGCGACGAAAGAAAACGGCTGGGGCTACGACTGGCTGCCAAAGTGGGACAAAGGCTACGACGTGCTGCAGTACTTCGAGATGATGAGCCAGGGCAAGGTCAACGGCTATCTGTGCCAGGGCTTTAACCCGGTGGCCTCGTTCCCGAACAAGAACAAGGTCGTGGCCTCGCTCTCGAAGCTGAAGTTCCTGGTCACCATTGACCCGCTGAACACCGAAACGTCCAACTTCTGGCAGAACCACGGCGAGATGAACGACGTTGATCCGTCGAAAATTCAGACCGAGGTGTTCCGCCTGCCGTCCACCTGCTTCGCGGAAGAGAACGGCTCCATCGTGAACTCCGGGCGCTGGCTGCAGTGGCACTGGAAAGGGGCGGATGCGCCAGGGGAAGCGCTGAACGACGGCGAAATCCTCTCCGGCATCTTCACCCGCCTGCGCCACATGTACGAGCGCGACGGCGGCAAAGTGCCTGAGCAGGTGCTGAACATGACCTGGAAGTACCTGACGCCAGACAACCCGGCGCCGGAAGAAGTGGCCATGGAAAGCAACGGCAAGGCGCTGGAAGACCTGATCGACCCGGCCACCGGTGCGGTGCTGGTGAAAAAAGGGCAGCAGCTCAGCTCCTTTGCTCAGCTGCGCGACGACGGGACAACCTCCAGCGGCTGCTGGATATTCGCCGGGAGCTGGACGCCGGACGGTAACCAGATGGCGCGCCGCGACAACGCCGATCCGTCAGGCCTGGGCAATACGCTGGGCTGGGCATGGGCGTGGCCGCTTAACCGCCGCATCCTGTATAACCGTGCCTCCGCCGATCCATCGGGTAAACCGTGGGATGAAAAACGCCGCCTGATCTCCTGGGATGGCGCCAAGTGGGGCGGCATCGACGTGCCGGACTACAGCACCGCCGCGCCGGACAGCGGCGTCGGGCCGTTTATCATGCAGCCGGAAGGCCTGGGTCGCCTGTTTGCCCTCGACAAGATGGCAGAGGGGCCGTTCCCGGAACACTACGAGCCGTTTGAAACGCCGCTGGGCACCAACCCGCTGCACCCGAACGTGGTCTCCAACCCGGCGGCACGCGTGTTTAAAGATGACCTGGAAGCGATGGGCACGCATGACAAGTTCCCGTATGTCGGCACCACCTATCGTCTGACGGAGCACTTCCACTACTGGACCAAACACGCGCTGCTGAACGCCATCGCGCAGCCGGAGCAGTTTGTCGAGATTGGCGAGAAGCTGGCCAACAAGCTCGGCATCGCCCACGGCGACACGGTGAAGGTCTCCTCCAGGCGCGGCTACATCAAAGCCAAAGCGGTGGTGACCAAGCGTATCCGCACGCTGGACGTTCACGGTCAGAAAGTGGACACCATCGGGATCCCGATTCACTGGGGTTACGAAGGCGTGGCGAAAAAAGGCTTTATTGCCAACACCCTGACGCCGTTTGTCGGGGATGCCAACACGCAAACGCCGGAGTTCAAGGCGTTCCTGGTCAACGTGGAAAAGGTGTAACGGAGACGAATTATGGCTTATCAATCTCAGGACATTATCCGTCGTTCCGCTACTAACGGCTTCACGCCCGCGCCTCAGGCGCGGGATCACCAGCAAGAGGTCGCCAAGCTTATCGACGTTACCACCTGCATCGGCTGTAAGGCCTGCCAGGTGGCGTGCTCGGAATGGAACGACATCCGTGATGAAGTGGGGCACAACGTCGGGGTGTACGACAACCCGGCGGACCTGACCGCCAAATCATGGACGGTGATGCGCTTCTCGGAAGTGGAGCAAAACGACAAACTGGAATGGCTGATCCGCAAAGACGGCTGTATGCACTGCGCGGATCCGGGCTGCCTGAAGGCGTGCCCGTCGGAAGGGGCGATTATTCAGTATGCCAACGGCATCGTCGACTTCCAGTCTGAGCAATGCATCGGCTGCGGCTACTGCATCGCCGGCTGCCCGTTCGACGTGCCGCGCCTGAACCCGGAAGACAACCGCGTCTACAAATGCACCCTGTGCGTAGACCGCGTCACCGTGGGCCAGGAGCCAGCGTGCGTGAAGACCTGCCCGACCGGGGCGATTCATTTCGGCTCGAAAGAGGACATGAAAACCCTCGCCGGCGAGCGCGTGACGGAGCTGAAAACCCGTGGTTACGACAACGCAGGTTTGTACGATCCGGCCGGCGTTGGCGGGACGCACGTCATGTACGTGCTGCATCATGCGGACAAGCCGACGCTGTATCATGGCCTGCCGGAGAACCCGTCCATCAGCCCAACCGTGAAGTTCTGGAAAGGCGTCTGGAAACCGCTGGCCGCCATCGGCTTTGCGGCCACCTTCGCCGCCAGCGTCTTCCACTACGTTGGGGTCGGCCCGAACCGTGCCGATGAAGAGGACGATAATCTGCACCATGACGACGACGAGGTGCGTAAATGAAAAAGCAACCGACCATTCAGCGCTACAGCGCGCCTGAGCGCATCAACCACTGGATCACCGCCTTCTGCTTCGTGCTGGCGGCGGTGAGCGGACTGGGCTTTTTCTTCCCGTCCTTCAACTGGCTGATGGGCATTCTCGGCACGCCGCAGCTGGCGCGCATCCTCCACCCGTTCGTTGGGGTGGTGATGTTCGCCTCGTTTATCATCATGTTTTTCCGTTACTGGCACCACAACCTAATCAATCGGGATGATATCTTTTGGGCGAAGAATATTCGTAAGATCGTCGTCAACGAGGAAGTGGGAGACACCGGGCGCTATAACTTCGGCCAGAAATGCGTGTTCTGGGCGGCGATTATTTTCCTGGTGCTGTTGCTGGCGAGCGGCGTGATTATCTGGCGTCCTTACTTTGCGCCAGTCTTCCCTATCCCGGTTATTCGATTTGCGTTAATGCTGCATTCATTTGCCGCGGTAGCGTTAATTGTGGTTATTATGGTGCATATTTACGCCGCCCTTTGGGTAAAAGGCACCATCACCGCGATGGTGGAGGGCTGGGTTACCACGACGTGGGCGAAGAAACATCACCCGAAATGGTATCGCGAAGTCCGCAAGACAACGGAAAAAAAATCTGAATGAGTATTCGCATAATCCCGCAAGATCAGCTGGAGAAGAGCGAGAAACGCACGGCGGAAGTGATTCCGCCGTTATTATTCCCCAGGCTCAAAAATCTCTACAACCGCCGCGCTGAACGCCTGCGCGAGCTGGCTGCCAGCAACCCGCTGGGCGACTACCTGCGCTTTGCCGCGCTGATAGCTCACGCCCAGGAAGTGGTGCTGTACGACCACCCGCTGGAAATGGATTTAACCGCCCTGATTGCCGAAGCCGCCAAAAGCGGCAAACCGCCGCTTGACATCCACGTGCTGCCGCGCGACCCGCACTGGCAGCGCCTGCTGCAGTCGCTGATTGCCGAGCTGAAGCCAGAAATGGACGGCCCGGCGTTAGCGGTGATTGAAAATCTTGAGAAAGCTTCTTCGCAGGAACTGGAAGAGATGGCCACCGCGCTGTTCAACGCCGACTTTTCGCTGGTCAGCAGCGACAAAGCGCCGTTTATCTGGGCCGCGCTGTCGCTCTATTGGGCGCAAATGGCAACGCTGATTCCAGGCAAAGCCAAAGCAGAGTACGGCGAGCAGCGCCAGTTCTGCCCGGTTTGCGGCTCGATTCCAGTCGCCAGCATGGTGCATATCGGTACCACTAACGGCCTGCGCTACCTGCACTGCAACCTGTGTGAAACCGAATGGCACGTGGTGCGTATTAAATGCAGCAACTGCGAGCAGACCCGCGACCTGAACTACTGGTCGCTGGACAGCGAGCAGGCGGCCATCAAGGCAGAAAGCTGCGGCGACTGTGGCACCTACCTGAAGATCCTCTATCAGGAAAAGGACCCGAAAGTGGAAGCGGTTGCCGATGACCTGGCCTCGCTGGTGCTTGACGCCCGCATGGAGCAGGAAGGTTTTGCCCGCAGCAGTATCAATCCGTTCTTATTCCCCGGCGAAGGGGAATAAACGACAAGCGGCATTCAGGTTTGAATGCCGCTTTATTTCTCTTCTCAATCAGACAGTTTGCTTATTATGGTAATCAGGAAGGCAGTATAACCTTCAGCTACATCACCGTTAATATTTTCAATCGCAATATCATTATTCAATTTTATATCAATATCTTTATAAAACTTTAGCGAGTCCCAGCGGGTACTCATATCGGGTTGAAAGCCTGGATTTCGCCAGTGCCCTCCTTCGATTGTCCCGATATAAACGCCTCTGGCCGTCGCCTCTTCACAAACTTCAATTGCGGCTTTGGGTGTGAGTGCCATACAGGCATTGCCTTTAAGTCTAAAAAACTCACTACCGTCATCATACAAAATTGCGTGGTCGAAGAGTTTCTGATTCATACTTTCTTCCCCCAAA
>NZ_DASYBS010000167.1:0-11186 GCF_036500665.1 Cedecea sp. | reverse complement strand
AAAACTGCATTACTTTAACCAAATGGCCGACTGGCAGTCATTCCGCTGGCCGGGAGAGACGTATAAGCCGGGTACTATGCTGACCTGGACTTCAACCAGCGCCGGTGCGCGTCTGTTCGGGGATTACAGCGGTACCTGGGGCTTCATTCGCTGGTTGGAGCAGGGTAAACGCCAGCAGCTCGATCGCAGTCAGTGGATGATGAGCTATACCGCGCCTGACGGCCGCACCCTACAGTGGGTGCTGAGATCGCAACTAGGCAACGGCCCGCTGGCTTTGCTGGCGTTACGCAACTTCAACCTGCCTGACAAGATATTCAGTGTGGATGCCGCCGCAACGGCGCAGGCACTCACCGGTACGGAGAATGTAGCCATGGATGAGATGGAATAATGACGGCATTACAAAGCGTACTCCACGCCTGCGGAGCAGATGAAAAAACCGTACTGAGTAAAGCCCGGACTCGCAGCGCTGAATGGGCCAACTGGCTGGCCCCCATCAGCGGCAATGAGCCTGCCGGTGAAGACCCGGGCTACGACGATGATTTCCAGCGCATTCGCGAAGAGGTCAACAAGCTTTCCGGTATCGATACCGGGCTGATAGGCCAGTTGGCCGAAAAGCTGCTGACCACGACGGCCAAAGATATTCGGGTTGCCACCTATTACTGCTGGGCGCGCCTGCACCAGGATGGCGAATCCGGTTTTGCCGAAGGGCTTGAACTGCTGGCGGGATTACTGCAGCGCTATGGCACGCAGCTCCACCCGCAGCGCGATCGCAGCCGTAAGGCTGCGCTTGAGTGGCTGGCCGCCACCCGCGTGCTGGACAGCCTGTCACTGTATCCGGAAGTGGTGCGCGAGGAGGCTCAACGTACCACCGGCGCACTGCTGCTGATTAACGAAAGCCTGGAGACTGAACCGGAAGAGAGCCGGCCGCAGCTGAATGCCCTTTATGGCGCGCTGGAGTCGCGCTTAATGAAGGCGGGCGGTGTGGATGCCGTCGTTCCTCAGAACGCCAGCAGCACTACACAGGTAAACGGCAGATAAAGAGACGCCGCTACTGGGCCGTATCACCTCCGGGCAGGATTTGCTGGCTCAGGCCCGAACCCTGGCCGGATACCTGCGCGAGCAGCCGGAAGGCTGGCTGGCGGCGCACCGGCTGATGAAAAGCCTGCGTCATGACACCCTGCACAGCATTCCCGCGCCGGACGCGCAGGGGAGAACCCGTATCGAACCGCCGCGCGCTGACCAGCGGGCAATGCTCAAGCGTCTGTACCTGCAGCAGAGCTGGTCAGAAATTATGGAGCAGGCGGACAGCGCCTTCTCTCGTGGCGCTAACCACCTGTGGCTTGACCTCCAGTGGTATACCCATCAGGCTCTGCAAAAATCCGGGCAAGAGGTGCTGGCCGACATCATTATCGCCGACCTGAAAGGGCTGCTGCGCCGTCTCACCGGGCTTGAAACGCTGGCGTTTAATGACGGCACGCCGTTTGCCGATGAGGTCACGCTGAACTGGATAAACCAGAGCGTGCTGGACGATATGTCCGGGTGGCGGGATGAACCCGTCAGCGCCGCCAGCCAGATCGACAACGATATTCTGGCACTTGAGCCGGAAGCCCTGGAAAAAGCGGACAGTGAGGGTCTGGACGCCACGCTCCACTGGCTCCAGACGCGCCCGGGGACAGACTCTACTCGGGATAAATGGCTGTTGCGCCTGCTGATGGCCCGCGTGGCCGAGCAGAAGGGCAAGAATGAACTGGCCCTGCATCTGCTGGGGGAACTGGACGGCGTTGCACAGTCCATCACTCTCACACAGTGGACACCGTCATTGCTGTTTGAAGTCAAATCACGCCGCCTCAGGCTGCTGCGCATGAAGGCCGCCCGCAGCGAAACCGATAAATCACGCTTACAGCCAGAGATGGACCTGCTTCTGGCCGGTCTGATTGCGCTCGACCCGGCAAGCAGTGCGGTGCTTTGCGGATAACCAGGACTGAATTCAGCTAAAAGGGAAGTTTTCATTGATATCAGATTATTCGTGGGCTAATGAGAGTAGCTCCAACCTTTCCTTGGAGCACTTATCCGGTACCAACATGCCTTTTCAGGCTGAGAAAATGATGTAATTAAATATGCAGATAAACAGTAGCTTTTAGATATTCAGAGTGCAATATTTGATTTTTGCGAGCATTCTGACGGAAATAGTAGATGGCATTGACATTCCGAGATTATAATTATTTGAAGATGCTAAAGTCTTCGTCTTGATGTCTATTTTGGGCGAGGTGATTATAACGGTGGGTATTGTAAGTGAAATAATTAAGCAATTTAAAAACACACTGGGGAGTTGACATGTTTATGATCAATATACAGAAAGTCTGTAGTGGTTTATAATTTATTAACTTATCATAATTGACTAATGATAAAGGATGTTAAATGCATTGTGCTAACTTTCTCTTGATTTTTGAAAGAAGTATTGTGTTTTTTTTAATGTTTTTACTTTCTGGCTGTTATTCCTTGGATCAAAATGAATTTTGTCCCTTCGGGATGAAGATTGAGAAGGAAACTAATTATAGCAAGCCAATAATCGTTGACGCCAGAGAAAATAAAATACCAAAAAAGAAACAAAGTGATATGATTTTAGCATCAAGAGCCTTTTCATCTAAAGTTATAAATGATACTTATGATATTTCTGAGTATTTATGTACTGGTGAACAATTACCTGAAGATAAATATCAGCGACTATTCGAGATAGGAAAGATATATCTAGATTCAGGTGTCGCGTATCCGTGGAGGTGGCAAATGGGGGTGTTAAAAAAGAACGTCTTGCAGCAGGGCTTAGAACAAAATGACTCCAGTCATATCATAACGGGAACACTTTGTGTTATTGGATTATGTACGCGTGAAGAACATAACTCATTTTGCAAATTCAAGGTTCGTGCTTATTTAAAAGACCAAAAAATGATGAATAAACTTAATGATTATTATATTGCCAGTAAAGGCTATAAAAAAACCTATCCTAGTACTAAAAGTGTAAGTTATTGTGAGGGGCCTAAATGGTAAAAGCATTGAATTGAGAATAAATAGTTAATTGAATAATGTTTTCCATGGGGGCGAGTAACCTTTAGCAGTGGTCAAAGAGCGCTGTAAACTCAGTCTGGCAGACCAGTATCTCGTCGTTGTACTCAACTTTTAATCCAGGATAAGTCCAGTATGGCCTAGTCTCAGTATTTTTTACAGAAATCCTCTCTCGAGCCGCTTTTGACCGCTGGTTCAAATCACGCCGCTGCGCATGAAAGCCGCCCGCAGCGAAACCGATAAATCGCGCTTACAGCCGGAGATGGACCTGCTTCTGGCCGGGCTGATTGCGCTCGACCCGGCAAGCAGTGCGGTGCTTTGCGGGTAGTTATCTGTCATCGCCACCTTTAAAACAAAAAATAATCAGGTATTTATGGACGACTTAACCCTGCGTTATTACGACGCTGAAATGCGCTACCTGCTGGAAGCCGGTGAAGAATTTGCCCGCGCTCACCCCGAGCAGGCGGCAATGCTCAATCTCGATAAAGCGGGCGCGCGCGACCCGTACGTGGAGCGTCTGTTCGAAGGTTTTGCCTTTCTGATGGGGCGGCTGCGCGAGAAGCTCGACGACGACCTTCCTGAGCTGACCGAAGGGCTGGTCAGCCTGCTGTGGCCGCATTATCTGCGCACCATTCCTTCGATGTCGGTGGTGGAGTTCACGCCGGACTGGCGTGAAATGAAAGAGCCGATGCGTATCGTCAAAGGCTTCGAGGTCCACTCCAGACCGATCGGCGAAAAAGCCACGCGCTGCCGTTACACTACAACCAAAGAGATGCATCTTCAGCCGCTGTCGCTGGAGCAGGCAAGGCTTGCGACCGACGCGGATGGGCGCTCGGTTGTCACGCTGCGCTTTAGCTGCGGCAGCCTGGCGGACTGGAGCCGTATCGACCTCAGCGCTATTTCGCTGTACTTCAATGCCGATGCCCCGCTGGCCTGCGCCATGCATGAAGCCTTTACCCTGAATGTGGCCCGAATGTGGCTGCGTATGCCCGGGGATGTGGACAGCAGGCCGTTCGACGGGCATTTCACCGCCGGGGGTTTTGGCGATGACGATACCCTGTGGCCAAAGGGAAGCAGTAGCTTCAGCGGCTACCAGCTGCTGCTGGAGTACTTTACCTTCCGCGAGAAGTTCATGTTCACCGGCCTGCGTGGGCTGGAGACCGTCGCTTTCCCGGCGGCGCTGCCGTGGTTTGAAATCGACGTGGTGCTGAGTGAACGCTGGGAGCATGACTTCAGCTTTACTGAAAAGCATCTGCGCCTCAACTGCGTGCCGGTGATTAACCTGTTCCCGCTGGAGTCCGACCCGTTAACCCTGAATTCATTGCAAACGGAGTATATGCTGCGCCCGATGCGCGTCCAGGATGGCCATACCGAGATTTACGCCGTGGACTCGGTGATGTCATCCAGTCAACATACTTACGTCCCGTTCTCCAGTTTCCGTCACAAAGGCGGCATGATGCGCCATGAAGCCCCGGAATATTACTACCATACCCGCGTGCGCCGTGGTCCGTCCGGGCTGCATAACACCTGGCTTATTCTCGGTGGCGAAGCCTTTGATAACCACACCGTGCCGGAAGATGAAAGCCTGTCGCTGACGCTCACCGGCACCAACGGCCAGTTACCTCGTCGGGCGCTGCAAAGCACGGTGCTCGATACGGTAATGAAAACCACCTCAGCCAGCATCGCCGTGCGCAATCTCTGCGCCCCGACGCTGCCGTGCTATCCGCCGGCGCAGGACCGTTTTCACTGGCGCGTACTCAGCCATCTCGGCAGCGGTTTTCTGTCGATGATGGACAACGCCGACGTGCTGCGCGGCACCCTGGCGCTCTATGAGTGGACAGACAACGAGATGAACCGCCGCCGTCTGGAGGCCATCATCGATGTCAAACACAGCGAAACCGAACGTTTTGAACAGGGCTATCTGGTGCGTGGCGTACAGATTGAGGTGACGCTCGACAGCCACGGATTTGCCGGGCGGGGCGATATCTGCCTGTTCGGCGAGATGCTGAGCCGTTTCTTCGCGCTTTACACCGATATCTATCTGTTTAACCGCCTGATTATCATTCTGCAACCGACCGGAGAGCGCCTGGAATGGGAAGAGAAGCACAACCGCCGCATTCCCGGCTAACCCCGCGGCTGGAAGCCGACCTGCACCGAATCAACTTTTACCGTTTCTGCCAACTGCTGGAGAAGCGTTACCCGGGGCAACCTCTACTGGGTGCGACCAGCCATCCTGCGGATGACCCGGTGCGCTTTGCGCCCCATCCGGGAATGGGGTTCCCGGTTAGCGAACTGAAAGCGGTTGAGTACGACGAAGACGATGACAGTAAACCCCCGGTTATCCGCACCACCTTTATGGGGCTGTACGGGGTTGATTCCCCGCTGCCAACGGCCTATCTCGATGACATCACCCAGCGGCGGGAAGGGCACGAAGCGCTGCAGGGGTTTCTGGATATCTTCAGCCATCGCATCCTGACGCAGTTTTACCGCATCTGGCGGAAATATTCTTACCCGGCTACGTTCGAACCCGGCGGTACGGACAGCATTTCTCAGGCGCTGCTGGGCCTGGTAGGGCTGGGGATCCCCGGTACGGCAAACCATATCGCCACGCCGGTATCGCGCTTTCTGGCGCTGCTTGGCGTACTGCGCCAGCCGGGTAAAACCCAGGAAGGGATGCAGGCGCTGGTAAGCCTGCTGGCGCCGGATACTACGGTGAAGGTCAGCCCGTATTGCCTGCGGCCGGTGGAGGTGAGTCAACCACTGGGCTTCTATGGTGATGAAGATTTTCTGCTTGATGGCAACACGCCGCTCGGTGACGAAGCGATGGATGCTAACAGCCAGCTGCTGATTGCCCTGTCGACCGAAAACGTGCAGGAATCGAAGGGCTGGAAACCGGACGGCCTGCTGTATCAGGACTTTCTGGTGATGCTGCGGGTCTATCTGGGCTGGCGCTTTAAGGCAAAAATCACCCTGACTACCGCGACCCGGCTGCTGGGGGTTCCGCCGCTGGGTGACGGGCCTTTTTGGCTTGGCATGAACGGCGTACTGGGGGCTGAAGAGGGGGAACTTCAGGACGATATCCCGCAGACCTTTACCACGGAACTGGGCTACTACACCGGGCTGGAGCCTGCGACACCACAACAAGGAAACCGACGTGTTACGTACAAGTTTAACTAAAACCGCGCGCTGGCTGCTGCCGCTGTTGGCTGTCAGCCTGGCGGGCTGTGGCCTGACGCAAAGCGTCAGTGACGGCACAAAATCAGCCTTCACCGCCGTGTTCTACAAGAAAATTAAGGTGCTGCATCTGGATTTTACGGCGCGTGAAGCGCTTAACACCGATGCCAGTGAGAGCCATTCGCTTTCAGAGTCGGTAGTGGTGCGTATTTACCAGCTCAAAGACCACAAAACTTTCGACAAGATCGTCTACCAGCAACTGCTGAAGGACGGTGAAACAGCTCTTGGTGCTGACCTGCTTGCCAGTCGCGATGTGGTGATAAAACCGGGCGGTGATGTCAGTCTGGATATGCCGATGGAAGCCGATGCCCGGTTTGTCGCCGTCGTCGGGCTGTTCCGCCATCCGGATATGGCGAAAAATGCCTGGAAGCTGACGATTGACCGTGAAGCGCTCGACCCGGATAAGGCCCGCGTTATCGAAGCGGGGAACAACCATCTGACGCTGATCCCCGTGAAGGAGTAGTTATGCCCCAGTCATACCGCACGCCTTCTCTGTATGACATGCTGGCCGGCAACTTCACCGGCGGCCTGGATCTCCATCAGGTCAGCGAAGAAAACCAGGTGATTCTGTCGGTGCTCGATAACATGCAGCGCATCCTCAACTGCCGCGCAGGAACGCTGGCGCACCTGCCGGACTATGGCCTGCCGGATATGACCAAAATCCTGCAGGGTATGCCGGGTAGCGCCCATCAGTTGATGAGCACGCTCTCGGAGGTGTTGCTGAAGTACGAGCCACGGCTGAAAACGATTAACGTAGTGCTGCTTGAGCAAACTCAGCCGGGCGAACTGCGTTACGCCATTGACGCGGAGCTAAAAGGGGTTGGCCTGGTCCGCTACGGTACCAAATTTATGCCGGAAGGCAGGGTAATATTACGCCACCTGAAACACCAACAGTATCTAAACAATAAAGTCAGCCTCTGACGGCTCCGCGCTTTCTCCGCTCAATAATCAGAAGAACAATCCCGTGAATAATCGTCATAAAATCAAAACCGGCGGCGATCCGCGCGCATTGCCGGACTATGGCCTGCTGCGCGATGAGCTGGCAAAACTTTCCCATCCTGCTCGCCCGGACGTGGACTGGCGTAACGTCGAGCAGCTCAGCCTGTCGCTTTTCAGCCAGAATGGCGTTGAGCTGCAGACGGTGGCCTGGTATACGCTGGCGCGAACCCGGCTGGCCACAATGGCGGGGCTGAATGAGGGGCTGGCGCTGCTGGAGGCGCTGATTGTACATCAGTGGGGCGTGATGTGGCCGCAGCCGGTTCACGCCAGGATGGAGATCCTTGCCGGTTTCAGCCATCGCCTTCAGTCGCTGCTGAGAACGCTCACCCTTCAGTACAGCGATCTGCCGTAGGTTTATCTGGCCGAGCAGCACCTTAACGCTTTGCGTGACGTCCTTCAGCGTCTGGAGCTAAAAAATGCCAGCAAGATAGGTGAGCTTTGTACCTTTATGCAGAACGCGGCCATCAGGCTGGAAAATGCGGATGCCGGGAGCGGTGAAAGCGTGACCATTGTGCTACCTGCCTCACCGCAAGAGAGCGTCAGTGCGCCACTGGCGCGCGAACCGCTGATTTACGTCACTCACGAAAAGACCGCCGCGCCACGCATCGCCGTAGTCAATCAAGAACCTGCACCACGCAAAACATGGAAAAGCTTCTCTGCAGGCATGTTGACCATGCTGTTGATGGGGGCCGCAAGTCTGATGGGTTGGCGGCAGCTTAATCCTGTCCCCGTCAGCCCGCTGCCGCTGGCTGCGGATGAAGCGGCGCTGGAGAATCTTAGCCAGCTCTCGCCCCTGTGGCAGCAGTATTATGGCTATGCGCTGGCCGGGCGCGCCAGGCCAGAACAGGTTGAAGACCTGAAAGCGCAATGGTCACGCTACCTGAACGGCGGCGCTTTACCCGTCGAGGCGCTTTCAGGCTGGCACAAGGGCATGGAGGGCCTGAACGATCTCACCCGCCGGCTCAACGCGTTGGACGAACGTAAAGGCAAATACCTGACCGGCTCTGAGCTTAAATCTATGGTCTTCACCATTACGCAGCATTTCTCGCGCAGTACGCCGCTGGAAGAGCATCTGTATTTACTGACCCAATCCCCGGCAGGTGCGCCGCTCCCCGATGGGCAACTGACGCAAACCGATCTGCAGTTCCGGCAATTGCTGAATCGCTATGCGCTGATAAAGCAACAGGCGGAGAAGCGCTAAGCCAAACCTGTGATCCACTTAACTTTCCATCACTTCTTTAGCATCGTTAACGCAAATCTGTGACGTGGCGCGTAATGTTTTTACGCGCCGGGGCCGATGACCTCTGAAGGGAATTCCCCATACAAAGAGAGTCACGGACATGTCGATAAAAACTCTGACCCCACAAAACGGCGTGCGCTTCTGGCATCACATCAGGCTGGTGCCGCTGTTTTCCTCTATTCTCGGCGGTATTCTGCTGCTGTTTGCGTTATGTATCGGTTTTGCTGGCTACTTTCTTATCCAGAGCGACCGCGCGCTTCAGGACGTCACGGAAGAAATTCAGGTACGCATGGGGCTGGCGGACAGCGCCAACCATTTGCGAACGGCGCGCATCAACCTGATCAACGCCGGGGCGGCAAGCCGCGTGGCAGATATGGACCAGGTCAAACAGAACGTGGCCAATGCCGAAGGGCTTATCAAGCAGGCGCAGGATGGCTTCAACGCCTATATGGCCCGCAAGGTAAAAACGCCTGAAGATAGGGCGCTGGACAAAGGGCTGCAGGATGAATTTGCGGCCTATCTCGAAAAAGGCATGAAGCCGATGCTGAAGTTCGCCAAAAACGGCATGTTTGAGGCGATCATCACCCATGAAAGCGAGGTCGTGCGCAAGCTGGACAGCGACTATGGTACCAACCTGCAGAAAGCGGTAAGTATTCGTACCGAGCGGGCAAACGCGCTGAGAGCAGAGGCCGACAGCCGCACCAGAAGCAGCGTGGCGCTGATGGCCGGGGCATTTGCGCTTGCGCTCTTTATGACGGTGTTTACTTTCATTATGCTGCGTCGCGTGGTGATAGGCCCGCTGCAGCGTGCGGCGAAACGCATCGAGCACATTTCCGAAGGCGATTTAACATTGCCAGCAGAAGCGACCGGCAACAGCGAAATCGGCAAGCTCAGCCAGCACCTGCAGCATATGCAGCAGCAACTGGTCAGCACCGTGAGCACCGTGCGCGAAGGTGCAGAGGCTATCTACCAGGGCTCGAGCGAAATTTCTGCCGGTAATAGCGATCTCTCTTCCCGTACCGAGCAGCAGGCGGCGGCCATCGAGCAAACCGCCGCCAGCATGGAGCAGCTTACCGCCACGGTGAAACAAAACGCCGATAACGCACATCATGCCACCAGGCTTGCGGAAGATGCTTCGCAGAAGGCCAGTGACGGCGGGCGTATTGTCTCTGGCGTGGTCAGCACGATGGACAATATCTCCGCCAGCTCGACGAAAATCTCTGAGATCACGGCGGTAATCAACAGCATTGCTTTCCAGACCAACATTCTGGCGCTGAACGCTGCCGTTGAGGCTGCCAGAGCGGGGGAGCAAGGCCGAGGATTTGCGGTTGTGGCAAGCGAGGTGCGCACGCTGGCGCAGCGCAGCGCCCAGGCGGCAAAAGAGATTGAAGGGCTTATCAGCGAGTCCGTGTCGCTGATTGATTCCGGCTCCCGTCAGGTTGCACAGGCGGGCACCACGGTGACCGGGATTGTGGAGGCCGTTCGCCGCGTGACCGATATTATGCTGGAAATCGCCGCCGCGTCTGACGAACAAAGCCGGGGCATTCAGCAGGTCGGGCAGGCTATTCACGAGATGGATAACGTTACCCAGCAGAATGCCTCGCTGGTGGAAGAGGCTTCAGCCGCCGCCGTTTCCCTGGAAGAGCAGGCCGCACGGCTTACGGAAGCGGTAGGGACGTTCCGCCTGAAAGCCGATTCTTCTGCAGCATCGAAAAGTCGTTATGTCGTTCCTTCTTCAGCTTCCCAGTCAGCGCGGCCGGTTGCGGTTTCTGCCGATAACTGGGAAACGTTCTGATTTAAACCCCCTCTGCGGCTCAGCGATGGGCCGCCTCTCACTTCTTTTCACTTCTTCGGGATCGCCGCCCGCACCTTGTTGCGCCTCGCTGGCAGAATCAGTAAGGTGTGCGCAAATTATCGAAATATCCGGAAAAATCATGAGTTCAAAAGATCCGCTGCACGGCATTACTCTTGAGGCGCTGCTGACCGCGCTGGTTGAGCGTTATGGCTGGGCGGAAATGGCGCGGCAGGTGAACATTAACTGCTTTAAAAGCGACCCCAGCGTTAAGTCCAGCCTGAAGTTTTTACGCCGCACGCCGTGGGCGCGTAAAGAAGTGGAAGAGATGTATATCGCCTCACTCGACGAGACTGACGTGAGCGACGCTCCGGCGGAAAGCCCGTGGGCAAACTGGCAGGCTAAAAATAAGGAATAATCATGCTAACCGGCCTGAATCACCTTACGCTTGCGGTGTGCGACCTGGAACATAGCCTGGCTTTTTATCAAAGCCTGCCGGGCATCAGGCTGCACACGCGCTGGGACGCCGGGGCGTATCTTTCCTGCGGTGATTTATGGCTTTGCCTCTCCCTGGACGGCATGGCCGGAGAGCGCCCGATCCATTACACCCACTATGCCTTTAGCGTAAGCGCCGAGGCTTTTCCTCAGGTTGTTAAAACGCTGGAGCAGCGCGGCGTTCAGATCTGGAAAGACAACCGCAGCGAAGGGCATTCTTTCTACTTGAACCGCCCCGGAAATCCTGGAGACTAAACTCCTTGAGAAAGAGGCAAACAGGATGACTAAAAATACGCGTTTTTCCCCTGAGGTCCGCCAGCGGGCCATCCGTATGGTTCTGGAGAGTCAGAACGAATACGACTCACA
>NZ_DASYBS010000166.1:0-5663 GCF_036500665.1 Cedecea sp. | reverse complement strand
ACCGTGGTGTTGGCCTCTGCCGCCAAGCTGAATGCCGCCTCACAATATGCGATTGGTGATATCACCCTGGCGCAAAGCATTATTGTCGAACGCTCGACCGATGCCACACTGATTACCCCGTTGGAACAAGCCGGGGTGACGGTGATTAAGGCTTGAGTAACCCCTCAATTAAATGACTTAATAAATACGCGGTTATTAATCCTGGCCGCGTATTTATTACTGTTAATCTCTGTGCAGCGGATAAAAATGCGAGAGCAATCACACTTCATTAAACTTATTTTTTCCCGAAGAGTCATTTCCCCCTTGGCAAATACCTCTATAGCGATTCCGAGGTAACATGATGATTATTAATAAATAGTATTTAAAACCCCGTTATGCCCCCTAAATAAAAACGAGATCAACTTCTCAAAAACATTGCCACCCAGCAGCATGTCAAGGTCATTCACGAAAATATTTGTGATTGTTTTGTGATATTGCCTGCAAATTTTAGCGATGTCAAAAATGACAATAAGCTCCACGGAACAGATTGGGAGCAGCTATATGAAAATCGGTGTAGTAATAAGCGGCGGCGACGTCACCGGCATCAATAACTTTATTTTCCAGGTTGCCAGGCTGGCGCAGGCCGATATCATTCTGTTCAACGGCGGAATACCCGGACTATTGACTAATCAGCACCAGGCTATCAGCCGACGTGATCTGGTTGATTACGCTATTTCAGCGATGCCAATAATGTCTTCCGGTCGCACGGCCAAAAAACTGGTCGCCAGTGAATATGAAACCATCAGCAAACAGCTTAAGGCTTTGCACATTGATGTGCTTATTATGGCCGGTGGCGACGGTTCGCTGCAGTTTTTAAATACCCTCAGCGAATTTGGCATTAACTGTTTTGGCGTGGGTATGACCATCGACAATGATGTTTTTGGCAGCCTTTACAGCATTGGATTTTCCACCGCCTGCGAACAGGTGATCAAAGAAGTTTCCAAACTGCGTAACACTGGGCGCGCCCTGCCTGGACGTGTGTTCATGATTGAACTGCTTGGCGGTTACTGCGGGGAACTGACGCTACAGGCGGCGATCAAATCCAATGCGGATTTTGCCCTGATCCCGGAATGCCAATATGTGTTAAGCCAACTGGCGGATAAAATAAGCCAGCGTCTGGAACAACAAAACAGCGTTATTATTTTATGTTCAGAGGGATATACCAAAGAATATTCACCGGGTTTTCAGGGTGCCATCGACACCATGATTAAACAGCTTGAGCCAAAAATTGGTGTACGTATTCGTAAAACCATTATGGGTTATGGCCTGCGCAATGGCGACCCTACCTGCGAAGAGATTTATCAGGGCACTATTATGGCCAGCGAAGTGGTTCGCTGTATTCACTCCGGCATGAAAAACAAGGCGATCATTATTAATTCCGCTAACCAACCCATCCCTATTGATTTAATCAGCATGCAAAAACGTTTGGTTGATACCGAAGGACACCATTATAAACTCGCCAGGCAATTAAATATAATCTGAGGAGAGACTCATGCTTAAAATACTGTGCGTATGTGGCTGTGGCCTCGGCTCCAGCTTTGCTATCGAAATGAGCGCAAGAGCGGTGCTGAAGAAATTAGAGATTGAGGCAGATATTGATCACACCACTATCTCTGAGGCCAGTGCCTTTAAATCAGATATTATTCTCACCCAAAAAACCTTCGCTGATATTTTAAATGCCGACGCCAGCGAAGAAGAAAAGAAACGGGTGATTATTCTGCACCGGCTCACCGATAAGGCGGAAATTGAGCAAAAGATTGTGGCCTTTTTGAAAGAGCGCGATATGAAGGAAGCCCACCATGAATAGTCTGATTGACTTTATCGTCAAGGACCTGCTCGGTCAGGCTTCGATTCTGATCGCCTTTATCGCCATGCTGGGGCTGATACTGCAGAAAAAATCCAACGGGAAAGTGGCTGAGGGTACCTTTAAAACCCTGTTGGGCTTTCTGATCATGATGGCAGGCATCAACATTATTGTCGGCGCCCTGACCTATTTGAACAGCATCTTCACTCACGGCTTCGGCATGACCGGCTACATCACCGACGTCGCCGCCATTGCCGGCTTGGCCAACCGCGAACTCGGCTCGGAAGTGGCGATGACGTTGATGGTGATTTTCGCGGTAAATATCATTATTGCGCGTATCACCCCGTTCAAATACATCTTCCTGACCGGGCAGGCGTTGCTGTGGATGGCCACCATAGGGGCGGTGATCGGCTATAAAGCGGGACTCACCGGCCTGCCGCTGATCCTGACCGGCGGCATATTTGGCGGCGTGATGGCGGTGTTAATGCCGGCGTTGGCCCAGCCGGTAGTCCGTAAGATTACCGGTTCGGATGACGTAGCTTTGGGGCATTTCTGCACCATCGGTTATCTGGTACAGGCTGCGGTCGCCAAGGTGGTCGGTAAAGGCTCACGCTCAACCGAAGATCTGGAGCTGCCCGACAACTTCAAGTTCCTGCAGGACACTTACCTGTCGATGGCGGTGGTGATGATCCCGATGTATCTGATCCCCGCGCTGGCAGCCGGTCCGCAGTACATCGCTCAGTATGCCGGTGGCATGAACTACCTGATGTACTCCTTTATGCAGGCCATCCAGTTTGTCGCCGGGGTATTTATCCTCTACAGCGGTGTGCGTCTGCTGCTCAATGAGTTGGTCCCGGCCTTTCGTGGTATCGCCATGCGCATCGTACCGGATGCCAAACCGGCACTGGACTGCCCGGTACTGTTCCCCTACGCCCCTAACGCGGTGATCGTTGGCTTCCTGGCTACCACGCTGGGTTCCATCATCGGCATGATCGTTTTCCCAATGTTCGGACTGGCAATGATTCTGCCCGGCCTGCTGACCAACTTTTTCGCCGGAGGAACCGCAGGCATCTTCGGCAACGCACTTGGCGGCCGACGCGGTGCCATGATCGGCGGCGTGGTCCACGGCCTGTTTATCACCTTCCTGCCCGCCATTCTGGTGCCAATGCTGGAAAGCTACGGTTTTGTCGGCGTGACCTTCAGCGACTCCGACGTCATCAGTAGCGGTCTGGTAATGGGGCATGCCTTCCAGGGTAACTGGCTGTTCATCGCTCTGTTCATCATCTTCGTCACGCTGATTGCGTGGTTTGTTAACGGTAAATCAACCAAGCACCATGAGGAAAAAGTCCATGAAACTCTATAACTTCAACGAGCTGCTGTCCGTGGCTAAAGCCCGTAATTTCAAGGCAATAGGTTCATTCAACCTCCACTGTTTGGAGATGCTGCCGGCCTTTTTCAAAGCGGCCAAGGACACCCACAGCCCGCTGATGATCCAGATTTCAACCGGCACCGCCGAGTATCTGGGCTACAAACTGCTGGTTGATTCGGTACGCTCACTGGCAGAAAGCGAAGGTGTGCCAACGTGCCTGCATCTGGATCATTGCTCGGACATCGCCTCCATCGTGACCGCGATCGACGCCGGTTTCAGTTCGGTGATGTACGACGGTTCGCACCTGGAAATGGACGAGAACATCGCCAATACCCGCAAGGTGATCGACATTGCACGCCAGCGCAACGTTTCTGTGGAGGCCGAATTGGGGGCTATCGGCGGCTCGGAGGACGGCAAAGCGGTCGCGGAAGAAGACATCACCTTTACCACAGTGGAAGACGCCAAACGCTTTGTCGATGAAACCGGGGTCGACATGTTAGCCGTCTCGGTCGGCACCGTTCACGGCATGTACACCGGGAAGGCACATATCCAGCATCAGCGATTGGCGGAAATCACCGCGGCCACCCGTACCCCACTGGTCCTGCACGGCGGTACCGGGGTCAGCGATGAGGACATGCGACGAGCAGTGGCAGGTGGCATTGAAAAGGTCAATGTGGGCACAGAAATGAACGTACAATGGGTCGGCCGCTGCATGCAGACATTCGAAAAGGGCAAGGTGAATGACAGCGTGCGTAAATTCCTGATCCCGGCCAATAATGCCGTCACTCAGGTATTAACGGAAAAAATCGGCCTGTTTAGATAAATACTACTCTACTTTCATTTTAATATAACCCTGGTGCCCTGGCACCCGTCAGGGCTGGAGACAATCATGCTTAACTTCATCAAACGTCTACGCGAAAAACAATCGACACCCGACGGGCACAATGAGGCTGAAGCCAATGATATATCAGCCGAAATTACTTTATTGGAGCAGCAATTGGCAGCAACGCCGGCAAATGGCGAAATTCATAAAACATTAATGCTGGTCTATAATCGGGCATTAAAGATTTATGCCAAAAATAAAAATCACCGCCAGGAAATCGATGTGGTTTTTATCAAAATGGACGAGCTGCGTAATATTATCAGGAAGTCTCTTTGAGGGAACATAATGACTATTAAACAACTGTTGATCGAGGCCGGAGCAATACAGGTCGGTGTGCAGGAAACGGACTGGAAAAAGGTGATTGAATTAGCGGCACGGCCTCTGATCGAGAACGGCTATATTTCCCCTTCCTATCACCAGGCGGTGATCAGCAATACGCTTGCCCATGGCGCTTATTATGTGTTTGACGAGGGGATTGCCATCCCCCATGCCCGGCCCGAGTGTGGCGTGATCAAAAATTGCTTCAGCATGGTGCTGCTGGACCAGGCCATCGCCTTTCAGGACAGTGAAAAGGCCGATATCGTCATCCTGTTCGGCGCGACGGACAGCAACCGGCATATTGAAGAAGGCATCCGGGCGATTGTCGAGTTGCTGGACAACAAACAGCGGCTCGATCAACTGCGCACCGCCAAACTGTGGCAAGAGGTGGTAGAAATCTTATGACTGCGCTAACTGACAGCGACGGCAAAACCGTTATTTTGGTCAATGGCATTCCAGCTTCTGGCAAGAGCACCCTCGCCCGTGCGCTGGCGCAGCACTTTGGCCTGCCTTATTTGAGCCTCGACAGCATCAAGGAGCCCTTTATGGCGCAACTGGACAACGTGGATCGTGAGCTTAACCGTCGGCTAGGTTACGCCGCCTATCAGGCCATTTGGTCTATGGTGGCGCAGGCACCGCAGCGCTGTATCTATGTGATTGACGCCTGGTACGGTTTTCAACCCAGAGAGTTGCTGCGTCAATACCTTCGCGAAGCGGGCGTGACTCAGGTTTTGGAAGTATGGAATCAGATCTCCGCAAAATTGGCGACCGAACGCTATGCTGCTCGCCTCGGCCAGCGATCGACAGGTCACCCCGGCGCAGAATACTTGCCAGAGTTACGGGCACTGGCCGAACGTGCCATGCCGATGGCCATCGGCCCGGTGATCCGCGTTGATCAAGCGCTCCCGCTGGAGATCGACCGGCTGGTAGATTGGCTGATGCAACATGGCGTGGGTGATAAGGCCGATGGAAATGTCGTCAAACTGAAAGTGGGTTGAGGTGTTCAGGCGCCTTGGTCCACCAGGACGCGGGAGTATTTTCCTCCCGCCTTCGTTTGAAATGGGACACCAATCGCAATTAGTGTGATTCAAGTCACTTTTTTATGCAACGACATGGCAATTTTCATCATTTTGTTTTTATACTGATCTGCACTTTACCTACAACAAAATAACGAGTGCACATCATGATTGACTCCCGCCTTCCGCTGACCGACATCCACCGTCACCTCGACGGCAACATCCGTGCGCAAA